>JAMPKV010000031.1 GCA_039962225.1 Microcoleus sp. AS-A8 | reverse complement strand
CTGTTCCACCGCTTCCACACTCAGATGGGGCGCTGCCCTACTCACTCGGGTCATAAGGTTAACTTATTCCTGACTCTCCGCTCTAGATTCTACATTAGACTGCAACTTGGTATGAGGCGGCGAATCGGTACAGTCGTTTTGCCAGTTCCAGAACAGTTTTAAGCAGGAGGGATGATATGAATTAGTATTGCCTCGGTTCCCGGGGGTTGCTAACAACAACCGCCTCCAACCCCGATTCTTTCGTTCCATTTGGCTTGAAGGAAAAGATCTGCCAAGCCAGACACAGAGAGCTTTACCAATTTTCGGACAGGTCTAAAGAGAGCGACCCAAAGCCACAACCATGACGACAATGAAGACCAATACGATCATCAAAACAGACACGAGCAAAAATCCTGCGATCGCCCACAGCCTTTGATGCCGTTTAAACGCTTTCACACTCTTCCAACGGCGGCTTTTCCAAGCCCACTCATTGCCTTTGACACCTAAAATAATCGCCATCATCGGCCAAGTCATTCCCATCGTGAAGGGAAGGGTCATGAGCGAAAGATCGCTCCACGCTATCAGTCCAATCCAAACCTGATTCGGAATACACCATAAACCGGGAAAGAAAAAGGCACCCCAGTTCCAACCAGGAACTTCCTGTGGAACGGCAATAGAGGAGTCCAACAACTCTCCTTTTCCAGAACTATTGTTAGGAGTATGGTGAACTGAAGCGGAGTATGAAGGAGACGCCTTTGGCATAAAAGTGATTGTATTCATCATTCGCGTAACCACGGAGAGGTCTGATGTTGTAGCTAATAGGTATTCCAGAACCTGATCCGCCGAATGAAACCGATCAGAAGGATTGGGCGCAAGCATACGGTTGAGCATAAAACTTACGCGTGGACTCAAGGAGAGCTCTTGCTGCCAAATCCAGTGGAGTGTATCGGAGTCAATTAAGTCCTGGGGCTGTTTTCCCGTCATTAAAACCAGTGCCGTGACGGCTAAGGCATATAAGTCGCTATCAGGGGCGACGATTCCTGAGCGCATCTGTTCATCAGGCGAATAACCAACTTTACCCAAACGCGTCTTACTACTAAAGGGAACAGACGGGGATGAACTGGAAACAGTTTGACCCACTTCAACAGGAATTTCGACCACACCGCCCAAGTCAATTAAAATCGGCAACCCGTCTGAAGCACGGCAGATGATATTGTCTGGAGAAATATCACGATGAATAATACCTAACGAGTGCAGATAGCTTAAAACCACAAGGAGTTGCCACAACAGCTCAACAATTTCGGCTTCGCTGAAGCGTTGCCCTATTGCCATTCGCTCTTCTAATAAAGTGTGGTAGGTTTTACCTTCGATGTAGTCTTGGACTAAAAAGAGCCGTTTTCCCTCCCGAAAAAATTCCCAAAATCGGGGAATCTGGGGGGATGAGAGCTTGTACAAAATTGCTGCTTCCCGCTGAAACAATTCCTCCGCTTTTTGGAGGGCTTTAGTGCCTTGCAGGGTGGGCATCAGTTCTTTAAGTGTGACCCATTCGTTAAAGCGTCCCGTATCTTCGGCCAGGTAAGTTCGACCCATTCCTCCCTGACCGAGTGGATGCACAATCACATAGCGATCGCGCAACCGGGTTCCAGGGGTCAAATGACTGCCAACTGACTTCAGCTTCGGTTTCGGCATGGGGACACCACAGCCCGAACAAAACCGTGAACTCTTGGGATTAGCTTTCCCACAGCTCGTACAAGCAATTGCATTCATGAAGCCACTCTCAAGGGTTACCCGCTTATTGATTCCCGCACGACTACCAGCTTAGCCAGTCCCGTTCGTGACCGACTACTAAGCCATCTCTTCAAATTTCACACGATGAACTGAACCTACCGGAACAGAGCTTGAGTAAAGTATGGTATTTCCTTTAAGATTCAAGGCATTGTGCAGGGAGAAACGCTCACAGGCCAAATCTCTCTAAGTTCGATGCCAATCGTGGCAGAATTTACGGCTGGGCGAGAAACTCCGGTAGAAAAAGCGGGTTACGAACATTAATTGCAACGGATTCGATGCAACAAATTACAGGTAAAACTAAACTTTTGGGGGTGATTGGTGAGCCAATTGAGCATTCCCTTTCCCCTGTGATGCATAATGCCGCCATCACACACATGGGAGTAGATTATGTCTACCTCCCCTTCCCCATCAAAACAGCGGATTTGGGAGTTGCGATCGCAGGTTTTGCGGCTATTGGTGTGCAAGGATTTAGCGTTACCATTCCTCACAAGCAAGCCATTATCTCCCTGTTGTCAGACGTTTCTGCGATCGCTAAACTGACTGGAGCTGTCAACACCGTTTGGCGCACAGAACAGGGATGGAGTGGTACCAATACGGATGTAGAAGGCTTTGTTGCACCCTTACAAGCCTTGAATCGGGATTGGAGCCAAACCACCCCCGTCATTTTAGGACATGGCGGTGCGGCACGGGCTGTAGTCGTGGGTTGTACTCAACTCGGTTGTTCTGAGATTCACATTGTGGGGCGCAATGTGCAAAAGTTAAGCCAATTCCAACAAAGTTGGGCAAATGCCCCCCTACCCATAACGCTCAATGTCCATCGCTGGGAGGAACTCCCGGAGTTATTGCCTCAAGCGGATTTGGTGGTCAATAGCACGCCTGTAGGGATGTATCCGAACGTTGAGCAGTCTCCTCTCGATGCCGCAGCCATGCAGTTGTTACGTCCGGATGCGATCGCCTACGACTTAATTTACACCCCCAACCCCACGCAGTTTTTGCAGCAAGCCAAAGAACAGGGTGCAGTTGCGATCGATGGGTTGGAAATGCTGGTACAGCAAGGCGCTGCGGCTTTAAAAATTTGGGTAGAACAAACACCGCCTGTAGATATTATGCGGCATTCTTTGCAGCAACATTTGGGTTTATTCACCTAATAATTTGTGGGTAAATATCATTCAATAAACTGAAACTACAATAACCAATAACTATGGTTCAAACTCTCCAAGCTAAAGAAATCACGTTACGCGACTTGATTGTAAAATTCGGTATTCAGCTAGTTGAAGATGAACAATTTTTCTGGGAGTGGCAGGATAATTTACCAGAACTCACCCCGTTTGATTCACAACTTCTAGACAAAGTCAAGTCAGGTTTTGTAAATTTACTTAATTATCCACCCCTCTTAGAGGATGTCGTCAGAATGGCGGTGCTAGACCCCATTCTGTTTATCGGAGACTTTTATTTAGCGCCTTTTCACGTTAAATCAGAAGAGTCTGTTGATATTATCTCAGACGATGAGGGGGTTATTGTTAAAGGAAAAATTGATACTTTAGTTTTAAAAGACCAACTTTGGGTAATGGTCGTTGAGTCCAAAAAAGCAGCCTTTTCCATTGAGGAAGGACTCGCACAAATTCTTGCTTACATGCTTGGCAATCCCCATCCTGAAAAACCGAGTTTTGGTATGATTACCACGGGCGGGAGTTTCGTCTTTGTCAAATTAGTCAAAGGGGAAGTTCCCCAATATGCCTTGTCTAAGGTGTTTATTACTCGCAATCCTGGGAATGAATTGTATGAGGTGCTGAGAATTCTTAAGCGCTTGAGCCAATTGGTTAATAATTCGGGTGAAAATGTGTCTTCAGCCTGAACGACATCAATCGTTTTCACTCTAATTATCAATCGTACTTGGTAGTTTTACCGCTGAAAATTTTTAGGGGGAGAAGCGGTGGGAGTTGTTTGAGGGTTGGGTTTAGGGACGTGAAAAAAACTTAACACAGCAACCGCACCGACTACGATTCCTACGCTTATTAAAACACACCCGTTGGAGAAGGGCTGGGAGTTGTTTGAGGGTTGGGTTTGGTGAGTAGAGAAAAACCTAAGGCAAAAACAACGGCACTGATTAAAACTCCTAAACCAATTATTATCAACAAGTTAAGTTTATTAGAGTTTGGTTGTTGAGCTTTCTGGGGATTTTGGGGCGGAGTGACAACTGCCTTGGGTGATGGAGGTGCTACGGGCAGGGTAGGAGAAAAATTTGTTGGGACTGTTGGTGATAAGACTTGGGTACGTAGCGCTTGTAATGTGTCAGTGGCGGATTGGTAGCGCTGGCTGAAGTCATAGCGTACCATCTTATCTAAAACGTCGGCTAAGTTTGGGCTGACGGATGCGCGATTCTTCCAAATAATTTCTAGGGTGTTGGGGTCTATGGGCAGTTGGAGAGGTTCGACTCCTGTTAAGGCTTGGATAGCAACCATTCCCACTGCATAAATATCACTGCAAAATTTGGGACAGCCTTTTGATTGTTCGCTGGGCATATATCCAGGAGTGCCGATGGCAATGGTACTGACGCTTTGCCCTTGAGAATGCTTGAGCTGGGTACTGACTTGTTTTACTGCTCCAAAGTCAATCATCACAATCTTGCCATCGGAGGCGCGTCTCATTAAATTTGCGGGTTTGATATCCCGATGAATCACACGCTGCTGATGGACGTAGGAGAGAATGTCTAGAATATCTTGCAGAAGCTGTATGACTTGAGTTTCAGGTAACCGTTGACCCGATTGAATTGCGTGGCTGAGGTCATGCCCGTTAATATATTCTTGGACGAGGTAAAATTCTTGGTTTTCCTCAAAGTGAGCAAATAGTTGGGGAATCTGGTTATGAGTTCCTAATTTGTAGAGGACTTTAACTTCGGTATCGAACAAGCTTCGGGCAAGTTGTAGAGAAAACGGGTCAGTGGATTGGGGCTTGAGTTTCTTTAGAACTGTTAAAGGATGGTCGGGTAGATGTGTATCTTCCGCTAGATACGTCTCACCAAACCCACCACGACCTAATGACTGGACAATCTGGTATCTTCCACCAAGGGTATGCCCTATAATCATAACTAACACCCAAAGATAGATCTTTTGCTATATTTTGGCACGCTCAGGCAAAGATAGTTGAGTTTTCTAACCGATGAGGCAGGGGTTAGTAACTAAAGTTCAAATTATAAAAATTGTGGAGTGGGATTATGACTCCGAAAATAGATCGGTTAACGGCTCAGGTTTTAGCCGCCGCTTTGACTCTGTCTGGTACGGTAGCTTGTTCGACGCAGACAGTTTCTAACCCTGGTGGAGAGGCGGCTCAAGCGAAAACGACCAGTCCAGAAATGGTGACAACCTTTGAATGCGTGTCGAGAGATAGGGGGTGGGCGACAATTGCTCATAGAGGAAATATTGTTTCCAAATCTCCTTTGATTACCTGGAATTCGTTAGAGTTTGGCTCTGACTATACACCGGAGAAACGCTGCGAAATTGTATCCGGCAAACTAACACAGGCAGTGGCTCAAAATGGGGGTACATTGACAGGTTTGAATTTAACAACTGGCAATGTAGATGATGGTCAAACAGTTGTTTGTCTGGTCGCGTCAGGGCAAAGCCGTTGTGACCGGAACAACATGCTGTTTACCCTAAATAGGGAGAATGCCAAAAAGCCCACTCATGCGCTGAGCAAGATCACCAATTTTGCTCAGGGTAAAGCCACAAATAGCACAGTGGACGAAAGTCGTTTTCCCTCTCTAATTTCTTTGGAAATGTTAGTGGAGCGCTCGTTACCAAAGGATAACGGTTTCTAGACCACCTTTGCTTATATTTTTTTGTATTGGATTGGTTATGAGAGTTAGATTCTCTGCCAGTATGATGGGTGCTGCAATTGTGATCGTGCTATCTCAAGCGGCTTGCTCGTCTCTTAAGTTAGTGCCTTCTCAAAAGTCAGTGTATGAGATCGCGAAGGAAGTCACCGTTGTTATTGATGGCTGTAGTTCGGGTTCGGGGGTAATTTTTGCCAAGGAGGGGAATACTTATTCGGTGCTAACAGCGAGACACGTTGTTAGTGAGGATGTGGATTGTTTGGTGATTACCCCCGATGGAAAGGAGCATAAGGCAAAAGCGAACACCTTCAAACGCTATGGTGGTTTGGATTTGGCGGTGATGCAGTTTGAGAGCGATCGCAACTATCAACTAGGGACACTAGAGAAGTCTAAGAATTCAACCCTTGGTCAGACAGTATATGTTGCTGGGGCACCGGAACCCAGTGACACAGTTGATAAACGTGCGCTCT
Organism: Microcoleus sp. AS-A8; assembly: GCA_039962225.1. Taxonomy (NCBI): domain Bacteria; kingdom Bacillati; phylum Cyanobacteriota; class Cyanophyceae; order Oscillatoriales; family Microcoleaceae; genus Microcoleus; species Microcoleus sp. AS-A8. The sequence continues at coordinate 66,427 of JAMPKV010000031.1, read as the reverse complement.
GGGTGACTGATGGAAAAATTATTAGTACGCCGACAGAGGGAGCGTTAGGCTACACCTTGGTCTATAACAGTGCTACCAAGGGGGGGATGAGTGGGGGGCCAGTACTGGATGAAAAAGGGCAGGTAATTGGCATTCATGGACGGGGCGATCAGGGGGATGGGAGTAAGGGGAATTATGGCATCCCTATTCAGAAGTTTTTGACGGCGAAAGTTAGTGAAAGTGAAGCGGATAACTATTTAAGCAAAGGCATTGCTCTGTACGACAAAGGGAATTACAAAGGGGCAATTCTTGCTTACAATCAGGCAATCCAGATTAATCCCAACTATGCCGCAGCCTACAACGACCGGGGTAATGCCCGCAATAACCTAGGGGACTATCAGAAGGCTCTTGCTGATTACAACCGCGCCATTGAGCTTAATCCCAACGATGCCGCAGCCTACAACAACCGGGGTAATGCCCGCAATAACCTAGGGGACTATCAGGAGGCTCTTGCTGATTACAACCGCGCCATTGAGCTTAATCCCAACTATGCCGCAGCCTACAACAACCGGGGTAATGCCCGCAATAACCTAGGGGACTATCAGAAGGCTCTTGCTGATTACAACCGCGCCATTGAGCTTAATCCCAACTATGCCGCAGCCTACAACAACCGGGGTAATGCCCGCTCTGACCTACTAGGGGACTATCAGAAGGCTCTTGCTGATTACAACCGCGCCATTGAGCTTAATCCCAACTATGCCACAGCCTACTACAACCGGGGTAATGTTCGCTCTAAGTTAGGGGAAAAAGGAGCTGCAATCTCCGATTTCGGGAAAGCTGCCGAGCTGTATCAGCAACAAGGGAAACAGAGCGATTATCAAGATGCCCTTGATCGAGTCAAAAAGTTAGTGGACAAATGACGAGATGCTGATCTCGTAGGTAAGGGCAGTTACATGATGTTTCTGTATTTGAGTTTTAACGAACCCAAGAAGACTCAAATTTATCAATCGGAATTGCCCAACTTAACGCTTCCATCCGCTGAAAAAGAATTTGTGAAGGTACAGTTCCATCGGTAAACGTGAAACCCTCAATTCCTGCTAAAGGATATTTTGCTCGTCCATTAATCCCTACCAACTTGCCATCCCGATTGAATACTGGCCCCCCACTCATCCCTACTGCTATATCATTGGTATAACCCAGTTGATATCCTTCAGCCAGCGATCGCTTTGGTAGCATTCCCACTCGTCCCCTTGTCAAACGAAAGGCTTTTAATCCCCAGTCACGAGTACTTTCTATGCTCTTGTGGTTCTTCCATTCCCAATTAGGAAATCCTGCTGCAAAAACAGGTTCTCCTATTACTAGCTTACTGGAGTTCCCCAAAACAGCTACTTGATAAAATCGAGGACTTTTAAACTGCACTACAGCTAAATCAAGTTCTCCAAACTGATGGGAATGTCGCCACCTGCCGCTATGCATTTGTCCATCGGCAGTCAAGAGGGTATAAGTGTTATCTAAGTCGTCAGCTACAACATGTCTATTCGTCAGAACTGTATAGATTTGCCCTTTACGGTTAATAATGACCCCAGAACCCAATCCAGAATCTGATAAAATTCTCACTGTGACCCGCTTCGCCATCCCTAACACCGACACATCTATCTCCTGAGAGATCGTTGCCAATGGGATCGTCGGATAATCTAATAGGATGTGATCGGTTAATTCCAACAACAGACTACTGAGCAGCAGTGCGATCGCATAGCGACTCACCATTAACTTCGTTACTCTTCGCCACTGCCGAATCGAGATTGAAAAAATCACATCTGTTTCACAATACTGCCCTAGATGCGTGGGCTTGACGTAGTTGAGTTAATGGGAGCGATCGCTGTTTAAGTAATGCGATCGCTATACTCCCACATCTATTCTCTACAACGCACCCGCTGCCGTCTGATCCAGCACACCTCCAGATAAGTGTGTGGTAATGTTCATCGCTTGCAATATCGGCGGTTTCTCTAAACCATGAGGATAGTCAATCACGGTAACAGCGCCATTGCCCTGTTTAATACTCCAGATTGAGGCTGGACTCAAACCCAATACATGACAGAGAATCACCTTATTGATGGCATCATGAGCCACAACTAGACCGGTTTTCAGTTCCGTGTCTGACACTCCAGCCGCTGCAATAATCGCCTCCCAACAGGCAATTGCCCTATCCCATACCTGCTGTAAATTTTCCCCTTCTGGCATTTGTACCGTTTCCGGGGCGATTTGCCATTGATGCAGCAAATCGGCGTACTCCTGCTTAATTTCGGACTCTAATTTTCCTTCCCACAATCCGTGATTAATTTCCTTGAGTTTCTCTTGCAACTCCAGCTTGATATTGGGGTGATTTTTTAAGATTAATTCAGCCGTTTCTTTGGGGCGAAGCATGGGGCTACTAATGGCAAAATCAATCGGGACATCCTTGAGAAACTCAGCCGCCTGTTGTGCTTGTTTTCGCCCATTTTCATTCAGCGGCACATCAATTCCCCCCTGAAAGCGTGCGACTCGATTCCACTCGGTTTCGCCGTGACGCACCAGCAACAACCGCAACCCTCGATTCCCTTCTCGTGGTGTAGGTAAGGCGTCTCCCATATGGGAGGTTTGATTGAGCGACTCTAATTGTACGAGTTCACCCCAACCCCCTACAAAATTCAGCACGTTGATGCCACAGTTCGATTGCTGGATTGAATGGTAAAGCGCCGGAGAAATACCAAGGGCACTAGTGAGCAAACACCGATTAATCCCGTTATGCGCCACAATTAAAATCGTTCCTCCTGGGTGGCGGGGGAGAATCTCTTGCCAAAACTGCTTGGCTTGTTCGTAAAGCGCGAGTACGGGAAAGTGTTCCTTCGTCCCCTCTGAGTTGGGAAGAGTCATGCAAAACTCGTGAGGGCGTTCTTTCCAGCAGCGATAGTCCTCTGAAAACTTGTCCTTCACCGCTTCCTTATGTAACTTCTCCCACAACGGCAAATCAATCTCTAGCAGGCTGGTCGGTGTCAATAATTCCGGAGAACCCTGCAAATACGGTAGGATAACCTCGGCGGTTTTCTTAGCCCGTTGTAGGGGAGAGCTATACACAGCATCAAATCTGAGGCTACTGAGGGCAGCACCGACTTGGTGGGCATCGGCAGTTCCTTTTTCGGTCAAGACTGACTCATCACAGCGCCCTTGAATCATCTTCAGGGCGTTATAGCTGCTTTGACCGTGACGCACGATAATGACGCGAGTAGCCAATCTGGGAATCCTCCATTAGCAAGTAGGTGAACAGTGCCCTGTTTGACGCAAAGGCTGCTAATTTAAGCATCTCCCAATTTCAGCCTAACTTGCAACCGAACACTGACCCTCAAACTGAACCCTTGGTTTGAGGAAGGAGAGGATAATTTCAGATAGCTTGAAAAAGCTAGCCTGTAACGGGCAAAAATTCTTAGCCTTGGACTTTATTACTGGCATTTGGGGGCTTCATGACCACTGAACAGTGGATTTTGCTGATTAAACGGTTAATTTTGGGGGTACTGACGCTTTTTGCGATCGCCAGTGTTACTCTTTCCTTATTGCAAAGCTTGAGTCAGCCTCAGATTCAAAGCCGCCTGGAACTTTACCAAACAAATTTGCTCCTCCATGCCAGCGAGTGGCAGGGTAACAGCAGCGAGGCGGGAACCCCCCAAGAGTCCGTACCGGATTTGAAAGCGGCTCGAAATGCTTTACTGGGCGATAAGCCTTTAAAAACGGCTCAAGAACAGTATCAAGAAACACGAAAATCAGCTCAGAAAACTCAGTCGAACCTTGCGGCACAACTGAAAGACTTTTCAGACAAAATCTCCCAATTTCAGGGAATTGAGGATGAACATGCCCCCACCCCTGAGGAAGTCAAAATACAGTCGCAACGCGCTAAGCAACAGCAGCAGTTGCAAGGGCTACTTTCTCAAGTCCAACAACTCATTGATGAGCTAGATTTGCGAATCGGCGTTCTTCAAGCTCACCAGGGCGACAGGAAAGCGGCACTCAATACCTGGAGTCAGTTTACCAAACCATCCGCTGAAGCCATCGCTTCGGTATCCGGCTCGAAGGATTCCATGGTACAGACAGCGCAGGTGTTAATCGGTTTATGGAGTGAGCAACCTCGCCTGCTCCCGAATGCTGAGTCACAAATTCAAAAAGATTTAGAGGGTTGGTTCCGCTATCGGGCATTAGCCAAGCTCTATCAATTGCAACAGCGTCAGGAGGCTCAGTTGTCCCTCCAGGCTAAAGAACAAGAGCTGGCGGAGCAAGCTATTTTCAAATTAGCGCTAATTGGGGGAATACCCGGATTCGGTGGACTATTAGGGGTGGGACTTTTCGTCTTTTTAATCGTGCAGCGACTGCTACAAGGCAAAGAATCACTCCTCGCTACCAACAGTGATGTCCCTTGGGAAACGCCGTGGAATTGGGAAATCATTTGGCAGGTGTTTATCCTGGGCTTTTTCTTCATCGGTCAATTGCTATTGCCTACATTGTTCCATTTGTTGGGCGTCAATCCCAGTAATTATGATGTGCGGATGAAGGCGTTCTATGTTCTGGCAAGCTACCTGCTGATGGCTTCAGGGGGTTTGTTGGTGCTGTACTTTTCCCTCAAGCCATTCTTCCCCCTGCCACAAGATTGGTTTTCTTTTAAGTGGCGACTAAGCTGGATTCCCTGGGGGTTGGGAGGTTATTTCGTGGCACTTCCTTTAGTGATTTTGATATCGTTTCTTAACCAGAAGCTATGGCAAGGACAGGGCGGTAGTAATCCCATTTTGTCCCTAGCCTTGGAGGGACAGGATAATGTGGCTCTATTCCTATTTTGTGTAACGGCTTGTGTGGCAGCCCCCATGTTTGAGGAAATATTCTTCCGAGGGTTTTTATTGCCGTCTTTAACTCGTTATCTGCCGGTTTGGGGGGCAATTATCGCCAGTGGTTTTCTGTTTGCTTTGGCTCACCTGAGTTTCTCAGAGGTGCTACCGCTAGCCACGCTGGGAATAGTCTTGGGAATTGTATATACGCGATCGCGCAATCTCCTCGCTTCTATGCTGCTTCATGGATTGTGGAATGCAGGCACTCTCCTGAGTCTTTTTGTTCTCGGCAGTGGAGCGAGTTGAGTTTGACTAACGTTGGAGGGTGAGTGCGATCGCTCACTACGAAACCCTCCACGCTCGACTTCGGGAGTAAGCTCACAAGACAACGAGTGAGCGTCCTGTTGATAGAATCTTGCTTTGGTAAGTTGCAACGAGGTCTAAGTCGTGCTGATTAGACCTCTTCGGCTACGGCAAAAACCGATCTAAAGCTGCTTTTAGCTCCTCAATTTCCGCCTCAATATTGCCCTCTTCAGCGGCACGAGCAATACACTCGGTTAAATGCTCATCCAGAATAATCCGCGCCACTCGATTCAGTGCTCCCCGAACCGCCGCAATTTGTACTAACACGTCTGGACAAGGGCGGCTTTCCTGTACCATCGTCTTAACCCCTCGGATGTGCCCCTCAATTCGAGACAGCCGATTGACGATGCGCCGCAGAGAGTCTTCATCATGAACATGGTGATGAGTCGATTGTCCCTCGCCATGACTATGCGCGGTGTGAGTGTAATTCACATCCTGAGTCAGGGAAGCTTCGTCTTTCCCAGACAGGGAAAAGGTTTCGTTAATCAATGGCTCAGCTCCAAATTATGGCGTGGGAACATTCGTGAGTTTCTTCTTATCCCGATCCTAGTGTAGAGCAGAGAATCTCAGATACCTCTTTTGATCGCACTTAAAGGAACTCTGTTGCTCTGAAACAATGGACTCAATAGCTAGAAACGAAGGGAGAGAGATTTCCGTCCTGGGGGGCGGCGACTTGGCGATGACGCCTGCTTTGAATCCAGAAAAAATCGAGCGGCTCATACTCGATCGTCTGATTTTATTCACATTTTTGTTTTTTTGTCAAGGTGGAAATTCTACACCAAAGGCAACCCAGTGAACGTTCCTGAACTGTCAAAATATCTGTAAAGCTGCTGATAGCAACGAATAGACCATTACTAAAATTTTCATGAAACAATCATCGAATCCAGAATAGATGCTATGCGACCGAACAACTTTTCTCTGCTATTAGGCAAAATTAGTACTTATTTACTCGCGATCGTTATAGGAGTTCTGCTGACGGTTGGCGTTTATCAGGTGTCGCCTTCGCAAGCAGAGCCAGCACCTATAACTGAAAGAGATACATCGACACTCCTTGCTCAACAGCCACCCATACCCGCCGCCCCTAGCACTTTTGTCACGGCAGCAGTCGATCGGGTCGGGCCTGCGGTAGTGCGAATTGACACTGAGCGCACCATTACACGTCGCGTCGATCCGTTTTTTGATGACCCCGCCTTTCGGCGCTTTTTCGGCGAGGATGCCTTCCCTCAGATGCCGATGGAAAGACGCCTGCGGGGTCAAGGTTCAGGATTTATTATTGATGGCAATGGGGTGATTCTCACCAATGCCCATGTTGTCGATCGCGCAGACAAGGTGACTGTCATCCTCAAAGATGGACGAACCTTTCAGGGAAAGGTGCAGGGTGCAGATGAGGTAACGGACTTAGCTGTCGTCAAGATTGAAGGTAGGGACTTGCCCGTTGCCACCTTAGGAAATTCTGATGGGGTTAAAGTGGGTGACTGGGCGATCGCTGTCGGGAACCCTTTAGGGCTAGATAATACCGTCACCCTAGGAATTGTTAGCACCCTCCAACGATCTAGCGCTCAAGTGGGTATTCCTGACAAGCGACTAGACTTTATTCAAACCGATGCCGCAATTAATCCCGGTAACTCAGGGGGGCCGTTGTTGAACGATGCGGGAGAAGTGATTGGGATTAATACTGCCATTCGCCCCGATGCCATGGGAATTGGTTTTGCGATTCCTGTGAATACAGCCAAAGCGATATCAGCCAAGCTGGCGCAGGGAAAAACCATTCAGCATCCCTATCTGGGCATTCGCATGGCAACATTGACACCTGAGCTAGCGGCTGAGAATAATAGCGACCCCAACTCCGCCTTCACGATACCAGAAGTAAACGGAGTCTTAGTGGTGCAAGTGTTACCCAACACACCGGCTGCCACTAGCGGTATTCGTCGTGGAGATGTTGTAATCGCCATTAATGGACAATCCGTAACCAGTGCGGATCAGTTGCAACGGATGGTTGAGAATAGCAATGTCGGTCAGACACTACAACTAAAGATACGACGCGGTAGCCAGACTGATACCCTATCCGTTCGTACAGGGGAGTTGCCAGCCGCTACAAGTTAGCGAACCGCCGTCAGTAGACGGGAGTTTGACGTAAGCTCAACAGGCTGATTCTCTAGCGAGTCATCTGAAGCTGGCGGGGTTGTCACCCCATCGGGTGGGTGCTGCTGACTAACGTGTCAATCAAAGAAGGGCGACCCAGTGGGTCGCCCTTGCTTATACTCATTAAGATGTGAATCTGAACTCAGGAATAGTCCCGATTAGACTAGTCCTCATCATCATCAGCGTCATCATCCAGGTAATCTTCCTCGAAATCGCCGTCCTCATCGTCATCATCCTTGAGAACTGAGGGGAAGCCGTTGGCTCCCATCCCAAAACCGGGTGTCCGCTCATCCAAGCTGTAATTGCGAGCTGTTCGGTCATCGAGCACCACATCGAGAGGGTCATCTTGGTCTAAGTCAGCATCGATGCGTTCTCCATAACCATAGACTCCTGCTCCACCCGCCGAGTAATCCGGTTCTATTGGACTTAGAGTTGAGTCTTCATAAGCGTTATATCCGGTGCCTGCTGGAATCAGGCGTCCAATAATCACGTTCTCCTTCAGACCCCGCAGCCAGTCAGATTTTCCTTCAATGGCGGCTTCCGTGAGAACACGAGTGGTTTCCTGGAAGCTAGCCGCCGAGATGAAGCTATCGGTATTGAGCGAGGCTTTGGTAATCCCCAAGAGCACAGGTGTATATTGTGCAGGTGCGCCACCGGTGATTGCCATCGCTTCATTCACCGTCTCAATTTGCCGCAACTCCACGAGTTCCCCAGGCAGCATGGTCGTATCACCGCCGTCGTCCACCCGAACTTTGGAGGTCATCTGGCGGACAATCACCTCGATGTGCTTGTCGGAAATATCAATCCCTTGAGATTGATACACGGACTGCACCTCATTCACCAAGAACCGCTGTGCCGCAGACAGTCCAACGAGCGCGGCCTCATAGACTCCTTTGTCTTCCAATGTGTAATTGAAGAAAACCTCTAGAATCTCATGGGGATTTGCGGGGCCATCCGTGAGCGCTCCCGCCACAGGGACTTGTTGACCATCTGTCACCAGCGAATTCTGACCCGGACCGACTGGGTAATCGGTAACGGTTCCATCGGAATCAATCACCTTGATATCGACGGTTTCATCTTGCTCGTAAACGACTTGAGCCTCACCGGGGCGTCGCGCTAAAACGCAAGCTTCCTTGGGTTTGCGCGCCTCCAAGAGTTCCTCAATTCTGGGCAAACCCTGAATAATGTCACCCGTTTTGGCCCGCTCAAACACCAGTAACACCAGGTTGTCACCCCGTTGCACCAAGTCGCCATTATCAATCTGCAACACCGCACCCGCCGAAACACGGTAGGGACGAGCAATTCGCAGAGTCACCGAGTCACTGCTGACTTTGACCACCTGACCGGATTCTGGAGTTGGTGTTTCGCTGGATAGGGAATCTGTGGAAACGACTAAATGCCCGACCTTAACCTTGGGTGTGCCAGTGATCGGCACTGTGATCCGATCCGCATTCCGTACTACTAGCACGCGACGAATCGCTTCAGCGCCCTCTCGAATCCCTCGGACTTCACCCGCTTCCTTACACTGAATTTCGGTGCGAGCCACTACAGCTCCGGGGGCAATTTCGTCTCCATCGGAAACCAGAAGCCGTGTCGTCGTGCTTCCGCCCAAGGGATCAGCCGCTGTATCACGGCGAATCACCAGGGATTCAAGAATTACCAACTGTAATCGCATATCCGTCCCGGCAGACGGCGTACTATCACTATCGTCGGCGCTATTATCCTCATCCGTACTGACCAACTCAATGTCAGCACTGAGCTGGGCGGCCCCCGCATGTTCATCTGCCGATTCCTGGAGCATCTCCAAGACTAGCTGAGTGCGGAGTAACTCCAGTCCTTCTACGGACTTCACCCGTTCTCCATCTTTATAAGGCAGCCGCTGGATCGCCCGCAGTTCAATCTTGGTCGCTCCACGAGGGGCTTTTCCAGACTGGATGATATCCTCATTCTTATTAATCGAAGCCTGAGATGGCACAGGCGGTTCATCGGGTACTGGAAACTCGACCACAGGGCGCAACAGGATGGCGGCTCCCTCTGGAGTTTCCACCGCTTCGCCATAACGCAGCTCGGCGGCGACAAGCCCCGGTATCGCTTCGGTGCCGGGATACACAAGCTGACCCTCAGTGATAAAAGCCTCTGGAACTTCATCAACCAGATGCAGTTCCCCTGGCTTAATCACGATTTCCCGCAGAATGTCGTTTTTCTGAACGACTTCCACAATACCCCCGGATTGGCAGAAGATATCCTTCACCACTTCGGTTCCGGCTTCTACATATTGACCGTCTTCCACCAAGAGTAACGAGATATCTTTGTTGACCTCGTGGCATTCTTCGGGAATCCAGAGCAAGGTGCCGCCTTTGACAACTTCGTAACCCTGCTTGGCCTTACCGCGCTTAGAAACTTCGACGCCGGCATATTTAACGATGCCACCCGTCTGGGTGCGATATCGGTCATCAATGAGTTCCGCCACCACCTGGTTGTGGAACACTTTCGTACCGGGAGTAGCCTTCAATAAAAACCGCTGATTATTGGTGGTGTAAATCACATACTGGTCACGACCTGCCGTACTTTCTATCCGTACCATGGCTTGGTCTAACAGTACTGAAGCCGTGATGATGTCAATTTCTCGCTTACCTGGGGTGAGTCGAACGACACCCCCGTTGGCGGTGACTAACTTGGTTTCGGCGAGGACACTTCCTTGGTGGACAGCATCACCGTTTTTAACAACGGGTTCTGCACCTGGCGGTAGGTTATAAACTTCTCCCGATAAAACCCAGAGTAAACCTCCGCGCTGAGCAATCCGGGTGGTATTGCCCTGACGGTCAGTTTTTTCCTCTGGAATCAAGTCAGCAAACAAGACTTCCCCAGCGAGGTCGCTAGCCACGTCTTTCGCCGCTTTTTCTGTGGAAAGGCGAGATTTACCCAAGGCAACTTCTGCCAAGAGTTGATTTTTTGTTACTTTTTCCCCATTGCCTACCATCAGCAAGGAACCAACGGTAACAGGAAAAGTCTGGGACTTTTGAGTTCCATCGGCTGGCTCTAAAATCAGATCCGCCGCCACTTCTACTTGTTCGCGGTCTTCCCCGTGGCGAGTCCGTACCCCTCTGGTTCGTAGTTTTTTCGCGAAGCGTACCACCCCATCAAATGGGGCTTGTACCTGCCGTGCGGCTTCACCCGTGAACACACCACCGGTGTGGAACGTCCGCATGGTTAGCTGGGTTCCAGGTTCTCCGATCGATTGGGCCGCAATAATGCCGACTGCTTCTCCCAAATCCACCATGTGCCCGTGGGCTAAACTCCAACCGTAGCAATGCTGGCAGACCGATCGGGAGGCTTCGCAAGTCAGGGGCGATCGCACGAACACTTCTTTGACACCGGAACGGGCAATTTCTTTGGACAACTCATCTGAGATATCCTGGTTGCGTTCGGCAACGACTTCGCCGGTGGTTGGGTGAATCACATCTTCTCCCAGGACACGACCAAACAGACGGTCTTCCAGAGGAATCAAAGTGCGATCGCCATCGGTCATCGGTATGACTGTCACGCCTCGCGTCGTCCCGCAATCCACTTCTCGCACGATCACATCTTGGGCCACGTCCACCAGACGCCGGGTGAGATAGCCAGAGTCAGCGGTTCTGAGCGCCGTATCCACCAAGCCTTTCCGTGCGCCATAGGATGAGATAATGTATTCGGTAACCGTTAAGCCCTCCCGGAAGTTCGTCTTAATCGGTAAGTCAATAATCTCTCCTTGAGGGTTGGCCATCAGACCCCGCATCCCCACCAACTGACGCACCTGAGCCATGCTCCCCCGCGCCCCAGAGGTAGACATCATGTACACCGAATTCAGGGGGTCTGTGGTTTTGAAGTTGCGGACTACTTCATCTCTTAAGGCTTCAGAGGTGTTATTCCAGGTGTCAATTACCTTTTGAAACCGTTCAACTTCCGTAATTTCGCCCCGTGTGTACCGAGCCTCAGTCTCCCGAATTTGGGATTCCGCTTCCTCCAGCATCTGGCGCTTAATCGGCGGGACTTGCAAATCATCGACACTGATCGAGATACCCGCCTGAGTGGCATAGCGGAAGCCCAGGTCTTTAAGCTGGTCAGCCATCTGGGCGCTACGGGCACTGCCGTGTTCTGTAAAAGCCCAGGATATCAGCTTTTTCAGCTCGCTTTTACTAACAACTCGGTTATAAAAAATCGCTTCGTTCTGGTCTACCATCTGCTTTATCCTTCGTCCTCAGTCTTTAGTGATTAGTCCCAAAAGGGGTTGAAAGTGGGTCGGCAGGAAAGTTAACCGATTCAACCTTCAACCTTCAACTTTTGACTAGCTAATCAGCGCCTCTTGAATGGCTTTGTTGTAAATAATCCGACCTGGAGTAGTACGCACATACTGGGAAATGATTTCCCCATCAGCGGTTTCCCGCACCCGGCGCTCTCTGTAGTGTTTGGTTACGCTGCCATCGGATAATTGTTCCGTCTTGATCACTTCATTGTCAGGTACGGCTGATTCGACGATGCCGTCGAAGCGTAACCAGACATAGGCATGTAAGTCTATTTGCCTTTGTTCGTAGGCTTTAATCGCATCATCTAGATTGGCAAAATATTTATTAGCGCCTTTTTGAGCGTCTAGATTTTCAGCCGTCAGGTAATAGCATCCCAAAACCATATCCTGGCTAGGCGCAACAATCGGGCGACCGGTTGCGGGTGAAAGGATATTATGGGAGGCCAACATTAACAGACGTGCTTCTGCCTGCGATTCTAAAGATAGGGGAACGTGAACCGCCATCTGGTCACCATCAAAGTCAGCGTTAAAAGCCGGACAGACTAAGGGGTGAAGTTGGATGGCGCGACCTTCAACCAAAATGGGTTCAAACGCCTGAATCCCCAAGCGGTGCAACGTGGGTGCGCGGTTGAGGAGGACGGGGTGCCCCGCAATCACTTCCTCTAAGACATCCCACACGCTGGGATCGCCCCGTTGAATCAGCTTTTTCGCCGCCTTGATGTTATTCACCAGACCTTGACGGATCAAACGGTGAATCACGAAGGGTTGAAACAGTTCGATCGCCATTTCGCGGGGCAAACCGCACTGGTGAATTTTCAGTTTGGGTCCGACCACGATCACGGAACGACCGGAGTAGTCAACCCGCTTACCCAAGAGGTTTTGCCGGAAGCGACCTTGCTTACCCTCGATGATGTCGGAGAGGGATTTGAGGGGGCGATTGTTCGCTCCCACCACAGTACGACCGCGACGTCCGTTGTCGATTAAGGCGTCCACCGCTTCTTGGAGCATCCGCTTTTCGTTGCGGACAATAATTTCCGGTGCCAGGATTTCCTGGAGACGTGCCAGTCGGTTGTTGCGGTTGATGACTCGCCGATAGAGGTCATTCAGGTCTGAGGTAGCAAAGCGACCGCCGTCTAGCTGTACCATCGGGCGCAGGTCTGGAGGAATGACCGGAATGACCGTCAGTACCATCCACTCCGGCAGAGAACCCGTGGCGATGAAGTTGTCAATCACCCGTAAACGTTTGATCAGTTTGGCGCGTTTTTGCCCCTTAGCCGTGGTAATTTCTTCGCGGAGCTTTTCACCCTCAGCATCTAAATCAACGTCCTGCAAAAGCCGCTGGAGTGCCTCCGCACCAATTCCCACCTCAACACCGGTGAGTTGAGAATCTTCGCTATAAAGCTGCTCTTCAATTTCCAGCCATTGATCTTCCGTAAGCAGCTGCTTGTAAGTGAGATTCTCGGCATTGCCGGGACTCAAGACAACATAGGCGTTGAAGTAGACAATCTGTTCCACATCACGCAGGGGCATATCCAGCAGAATGCTCAGGTAGCTGGGAATCCCCTTGAGATACCAGACGTGAGCGACGGGTGCGGCTAGTTTGATATAACCCATCCGGTGACGACGCACCCGTGACTCGGTGACTTCTACACCGCAGCGTTCGCAGACAATGCCCCGGTGGCGTACCCGCTTGTACTTGCCGCAATGGCATTCCCAGTCCTTAGCTGGCCCAAAGATTCGTTCGCAGAACAGCCCATCCATTTCGGGTTTGAGCGTGCGATAGTTAATCGTTTCGGGTTTAGTGACTTCACCGACCACCTGGCCGTTGGGGAGGGTTCTTTCTCCCCATTGCCGAATCCGCTCTGGAGAAGCGATCGCAATTTTGACGTAGTCAAACCGCTGTTCTAGCTGATGTCTCATTCGATTAAGGATTGAAGGTTCAAGGTTTAAAGGTTGATGGTTGGAAGAGGGGAGTTGAAGGTTGGAACAGGAGGCTGAAGGTCTAAGGTCATTCACTTTCAACCTTCAACCTTCAACCTGCTAACTTTCAACCTTGTTAGACTTCGTCTTCTTCAAGTTCCTCGCGGTTCAGAGATTCATACGTGGGTCGGCTGGGGGTTCGGCGGCGATCCACATCTGCCATCAAATCGACTTCCACATCCCGACTGGTTCCATCCTCTGCGGTTTCGACTTTGTGAACCGCTATATCTAACCCCAAGGATTGGAGTTCCCGCATCAACACCTTGAAGGATTCAGGCGTACCGGGTCGGGGAATCGCCTTACCCTTGACAATCGCATTGAGTGCCTCATTCCGCCCCTGCATATCGTCGGACTTCACTGTCAGCAACTCTTGCAGGGTATAAGCCGCACCGAAGGCTTCCAGTGCCCACACTTCCATTTCTCCGAAGCGCTGACCGCCCTGCTGTGCTTTCCCGCCCAACGGCTGCTGCGTGACCAGAGAGTAAGGGCCTGTCGAACGCGCGTGAATTTTGTCGTCCACCAAGTGAACCAGCTTCAACATATAAGCCTTACCTACCGTGATCGGTCGGTCAAACGCTTCGCCAGTGCGACCATCATAGACCTTGATTTTTCCGGGGTGTTCCGGGTTAAACACCCAGTCCTGATCTTCCTCCTCACTCGCTTGCTTCAGCTTGCCGTGGACTGTCGTTCGGGAGGATTCTTCCCCATACATTTCATCAAACGGGGTCAGCTTAAACCGGAGGCCCAAGTTCTCCCCAGCCCATCCCAGTAAACATTCAAACACCTGACCGACGTTCATCCGTGACGGCACACCCAGAGGATTGAGCACAATATCAAGAGGCGTCCCATCCGGGAGGTAGGGCATATCTTCCATCGGCAAAATCCGGGAAATAATCCCCTTGTTGCCGTGACGTCCCGCCATCTTGTCCCCAACCTGGATTTTCCGCTTCTGGGCAACATAAACCCGAACCACCATGTTCGCCCCAGGAGGGAGTTCATCGCCCTGCTCACGCGTAAACACCCGGACATCAACCACGCGACCTTTTTCGCCGTTGGGTACTCGCAGGGAGTTGTCTCGGACATCTCTGGCTTTTTCACCGAAGATGGCTCGCAGCAGTTTCTCTTCCGGCGGCTGGTCAGATTCCCCTTTTGGCGTTACCTTACCCACCAGAATGTCACCGGCTTCCACCCAGGCCCCAATCCGAATAATCCCGGTTTCGTCTAACTGACGTAGGGCATCTTCCCCAACGTTGGGAATTTCGCGCGTGATTTCTTCGGGTCCCAGCTTCGTCTGCCGCGCCTCAATCTCATACTTCTCGATGTGAATACTGGTATAGACATCATCCATCACCAGCCGTTCACTAATCAGAATCGCGTCCTCGTAGTTGTAGCCTTCCCAAGGCATATAAGCCACCAGGATATTCTGTCCTAGTGCCAGCTCACCACCCTCGGTTGCCGAGCCATCGGCAATCACTTGACCGGCAACAACATCATCGTTTTCAAACACCAAAGGGCGCTGATTCAAACAAGTATCTTGGTTTGAACGCTGATACTTTTGAAGCTCATAGGCCGTCTCCCGACCGGTCTTATCCTTGACCCGAATGTGACGAGCATCTACATGGGTGACTTCCCCATCGGTTCGTGACACAATCACCATCCCCGAATCCCGTGCCGCTTGCGCTTCCAAACCGGTTCCCACTAAGGGGCGCTCCGGTCGTAATAGGGGTACCGCTTGCCGCTGCATGTTCGATCCCATCAGCGCCCGGTTGGCGTCATCGTGTTCCAAGAAGGGAATCAGGGAGGTAGCAACCGAGATAATCTGCACGGGCGACACCGCCACATAGTCCACCTGATCCGGCGTGGTTGTCGTAAAGTCTTGCCGATAGCGCACGGGTACCGACTCACCCAAGATCTTCCCGTCTTCATCCATGGGAATATCCCCTGGTGCTACCCGCAGGTCATCCTCTTCATCCGCTGTCATGTACAGGGGAGGACGGTCTTTGAGGACTCGGCCATTTTCTACTGGGTAAAACGGCGTCTCGATAAATCCGTAGGCATTCACCCGCGCATGGGTGGCCAACGAGCCGATTAGACCGGCATTGGGACCTTCCGGTGTCTCAATCGGGCAAATCCTCCCGTAGTGCGAAGGATGGATATCCCGCACGGCAAAGCCAGCTCGTTCTCGCGTTAAGCCACCTGGGCCGAGGGCAGATAGCCTCCGTTTGTGGGTTAGCTCTGCCAACGGGTTGGTTTGATCCATAAACTGGGATAGCTGCGACGAGCCAAAAAATTCTTTAATGGCTGCAACCAGCGGTTTCGGGTTGACTAAGCTAGCGGGTGTGAGGGTATCCGCATCGCTGACTGTCATCCGTTCCCGGATGATTCGCTCCAAGCGGTTAAGACCGACTCGCACCTGATTTTGCAGCAGTTCACCGACTGAGCGCACACGGCGATTGCCCAAGTGGTCGATATCGTCGGTGCTACCCACATCAAATTCCAGATTAATCAGGTAATCAATCGCTGCCACAATATCCTGCGACGTGAGGACTCGCATCGTATCCGGAACGTTCAGGCGCAGCTTCTTATTGATTTTGTAACGACCCACCCGACCTAAGTCATAGCGTTTCGGGTCAAAAAAGCGCGAGTCCAGTAACTGCTGACCACCGCTGACCGTCGGTGGTTCCCCTGGACGCAGCTTGCGGTATAGCTCCATCAGCGCTTCTTCTTCCGTTGGGTTACCCTCTTTATCCAGGGTTTTCTGATAGTAGTCTGGATGGCGCATTGCATCCATAATCTCACTATCAGAAAGTCCCAACGCCTTCAGCAGTACCTGTGCCGACAACTTGCGGGTTTTGTCAATCCGTACCCACACCAAATCATTTTTGTCGGTTTCAAATTTCAGCCATGCCCCCCGGTTCGGAATCAGCGAAGCACTGTAAGTCCGGCGTCCGTTTTTGTCCGTTTCAGACTTGTAGTATACGCCAGGGCTACGAACGATTTGGTTCACAATCACTCGTTCCGCCCCGTTGATAATGAAGGTACCCCGGTCGGTCATCAAGGGCAGATCCCCGATGAATACCTCTTGTTCCTTAATTTCACCTGTTTCCTTGTTGATCAGGCGGGTGGGAACATACATTTGCACGGCATAGGTGCTGTCTCGCCGCTTCGCTTCATCAACGTCGTACTTGGGTCGTTTGAGCTTGTAGTCTTTACCCAAAAAGTGGAGTTCCAGCTTACCGGTGTAATCGGTAATGGGTGAGAAGCTGTTGAGTTCTTCAATCAGCCCTTCTTCCAGGAACCAGCGAAAGCTGGAACGCTGAATCTCCACTAAGTCGGGCAACATATAGTTGGCTAGAGTGTATGTTTGAGTGGAGGGGGTGTAAATTTGATTAGTCATGCGTCTCCTCTTACGGGGTGAGTCAGCTTCGGAATAGGAGTCCGAGCCAAAGGTACCACGCCGCTGCAACAGCACCGATTGTATCCCTGATTGATAGGTGATACTAATCCACAGAGTGATTTCTGCTAGATAACTGGCGATGATCGCTAATTATCTAGCAACTCTTGCTGTTCAGTTGTTAACTCGTGGCAGCAACAAAATGATCTTGGGAAATGGCTAGTGGATCTAACTATGAGCGTTGCTCGGTTTAAAATTTAGGGCTTTCCCTAGAGACCCGATGAACCGTGTCTCTACGATGTGGCTTTTGACCTTCAGGGGTATCTGCTGTGGATGAGTGGCAGCAATTGAGTAGGGGGAGGGGAAATTTTATTCATAGTAACTCTTCTTAATAATAGTATGGCGCAGAGAAACTGAATCTGACTAAAGGGTGAAGGCTAAAGGCTGAAGGCTAAAAAATTCCTACTTGCGAAGGATACAATAGAGCTTGAAACTCGCAATGACCTATTAGAGAGACTATCCTCCTAGGGAGTGAATCCATCAACCCTATAATTTCTGGGTTCCGTGGCTTTTCCGACTTTTGTCAGGTCGCTATCGCTTGCTAATATCCTTTCCCCTTCTACTTTCTATGGACTGCTGTAACATTCGGTACTCGAAACCGCTCCCCTAGGGAGGGGTAGACCAAAAAGTTCTATGGCATTCTGGGTTGTCTGGGTAGCTAGGGTTTCGACAGGGATATCTCGCAGACGGGCAACGCACTCTGCCACATAACGAACATAGGCAGGTTCATTACGTTTGCCTCGTTTGGGAACGGGTGCCAGGAAAGGACAATCTGTTTCAATCAGAAGGCGATCTAAGGGAACCATCACTGCCGATGCTTGAATCGACTGGGCGTTTTTAAACGTCACAATGCCACTAAAACTAATGTAAAAGCCCAGATCCAAAAACCACTGAGTCTCTTCGGGAGTGCCTCCCCAACAGTGCATTACACCCTTGACGGAACCATGACGTTCCCAAAACTCCTGCAACAGCGTTCTCATAGGGATGGCGGCGTCGCGACAGTGGATAATCACGGGTAAATCTAACTGCTTCGCGATCGCCAGTTGTGCCTCAAATACCGCCTTCTGCTCTTGGGGGTTCTCCGCTTTGAAGAAATCTAATCCCGTTTCCCCAATCGCCACTACCCTGGGATCACAACGAGCTAACGAGAGAATTAAGTCTGTTGTCTGGGATGTCCATTTCTCGGCATCCAACGGATGCAACCCTACCGCATAGAAGAGTTCAGGAAACTGGTCAGCCAAGGCTCGAATGGCCGCTACCTCAGTTGGCTCCACACAAGAATGCACGAGATAGACCACACCAGCTTGACGCCAGCGGTCTCGTATGGCTTCCAGATCTGACTGGAAGGTTTCAAAATTGATGTGGACATGTGTGTCTACCAACGGCATCTGCACAGTCTTCTATCTATTCTAGAGCTATTTTTAACAATTAGCAGGAGCCAGCCGCTCAGCCTGACAAGAATAGGGGAAAGAAGGCTATTCCCCTAGCCCGAGTTAGGTCTTGACAAAGAATCGGCTTAGACTGGAGTACCATTTTCTCTCTTCCGGAGGAAACTCAGCAAGAAAGAGTGGTGCTTTTAGGCCGAGGCTTCTGCTTGCTCAGCCGAGGAATTGACTCCCGGAGTGACCTTTTTGAGCCGAGCCGCCAGCCGAGATTTTTTGCGAGCGCCATTGTTCGGATGCAACACCCGCCGCTTTACAGCTTTGTCGATTTTGCTGTAAGCCTCGGACATACAACTCTTGACTTCCTGCAACGCCTCTGGGTTTGGTTGGCGGGCGTAATCTTCTACGGCAGCGAAGTATTTCTTGATCAGCGTTTTCACCGCTGACTTGTAGGTCTTGTTCCGAACTCGGTTGCGTTCGGCAATTTCTATACGCTTGAGCGCGGACTTGTTATTAGCCACAGTAGCCTTGAGGAAACCTTACTTTTGATAACAAACAAAATACCTGAATGACCACTATAACATCTATTCAGAAAGTATCGCGACCCTTGAAAAATCCAGTTAAGCTATAGGAGTAAGTCCGGGGACGATGCCCCCTTCTTGTCAAAGAGAAGGCTGATGGACCTGGTCTCGGACGGGTAATACCTAAGGATGGGCACTCCGACTCCATGCTGCGAATCATTACTCAGCAGGCTGAGGCACAAACTGAACTGCGACGTATCCGCGATCGCACTTCCCAAGACCACGTTATTCACAAAGAAGCAACAGTGCGGGAGGTCTTACAGGCGATCAAACGCCAGGGAGACAAAGCACTCTTGCACTATACCGAGGAATTCGATCACCAAACCTTAAGTATCGATCAACTTCGCGTCAGTGGCTCAGAATTGGATGCTGCCTACCAGCAGGTATCCAAAGAATTACTCGATGCCATTCAGTTGGCAGCAAAGCAAATAGAGGCATTTCATCGACAGCGCGTCCCGAAATCTTGGGTACAATTTGGCGACGATGATGTAGTCTTAGGCAAGCGCTATACGCCGGTGGATCGAGCAGGACTTTATGTTCCTGGGGGTAGAGCCTGCTATCCCAGTACCGTGTTAATGAACGCCATCCCCGCGAAGGTGGCTAAGGTACCTCAGATCGTGATGGTGACGCCTCCTGGCTCAGACAAAACGATTAATCCGGCTGTCCTTGTGGCAGCGCAGGAAGCCGGGGTTCAAGAAATTTACCGGGTCGGTGGGGCCCAGGCGATCGCGGCTTTAGCTTACGGCACGGAAACCATTCCTAAAGTTGATGTGATTACGGGGCCTGGCAACATTTACGTCACCCTAGCGAAAAAATTGGTCTACGGAACGGTAGGCATTGACTCTTTGGCTGGCCCATCGGAGGTGCTAATCATAGCGGATGAAGCCGCTAATCCCGTCTACATCGCCGCTGATCTTCTGGCTCAGGCCGAACATGACCCGATGGCCGCGGCTATTCTCCTCACATCCGAAGCCCAACTGGCGAAACAAGTGCAGAAAGAGGTGGAACGGCAACTCAAAGACCATCCGCGACGCCTGCTGACCGAAAAAGCGATCGCTCACTTCGGTTTAATTGTCCTAGTGGATTCCCTGGATGAGGCGGCTGAACTCTCTAACGAGTTCGCCCCAGAACACCTGGAACTCGAAATTGCTGAACCTTGGGATTTACTGGAGAAAATTCGCCACGCGGGAGCAATTTTTCTCGGTCACTCCACCCCCGAAGCCGTAGGAGACTACCTGGCCGGGCCCAATCATACCCTACCGACCTCCGGTGCTGCCCGCTACGCCTCTGCTTTGGGTGTCGAAACTTTTATGAAGCACTCCAGTCTGATTCAGTACTCATCGACAGCCCTCAACAAAGTTTCGAGTGCCATTCAGGCGCTAGCTGAAGCTGAAGGGTTACCGTCCCATTCGGACTCGGTGCGATTGCGGACGCAGGAGGAGCTTAGCGATTAGTTGACTTTGACAGGGCAAGCTTATGTCTCTATGTTGATTGATGGGTTCAACCCTGTCACCCAGGTAGACAAATTCTCTACCCAAGGGTGACAATCCCAATAGCTGAAAGCTGAACGCTCAAAGCGGCTTTATGCTTTGCGATCGCTCGCTTTGCTATCCCTGATAGGAGACATTGGTGTTAAAGACAATTCTTGTGGCTATTGACAGTTCAGAACACACACTGCGCGTGATTCAGTTCTTCAAAGAGCTTCAACTACAGCCAGCAACAAAAATAATCCTTGCCCATGTCATTCCCTCACCTGAGCCTGACATGGATATCGCCGTTGACCGACCTCATACTTCAGAGGAGCTTTTGTATCAACAGGTTGAAAAACAGCTACAATCCTACCAAGCTGACCTCCCTGGCGACAGTACTCTAGAAATCGTTACAGGTGACCCACCTGCCGAAATCATCCGCCTCGCTCATATTCACCAGGCTGACTTAATTGTGATTGGCAGTCGCGGTCTAACAGGTCTCCAGCGAATTTTAGAAGGCTCGGTGAGTAGCCAAGTGGTGGCTGAAGCCCCCTGTTCTGTGCTGGTGGTCAAGCCAGACTAGCACTCTAAAGGGAAGTAGCAGTGGATAGGTTTTGTTGCCGTATTGGCAGCTCAATCACAAACTCAGCCCCTTGACCCGGTTTGGAAATGCACGTCAGATGACCTCGGTGTTGTTCAACAACAATCGAATATGCGATCGCTAACCCCAAACCCGTGCCCACACCAACGGGTTTAGTGGTGAAGAAGGGGTCAAAAATCTGTGTTTTCACCGCCAACGGGATACCAGGCCCGTTGTCGGCAATGCGAATCACAACGAATTGGGGATTGGGGCATTCGTCGCCCCTCCTCGTAGGCTCTCCCGTAGAAATTGGGGTCAATGGAGATGGGCAATTGGAGCGAGGGGAGGCTTCGCCTTGGGCAGGCGAGCCAGGGGCAGCAGGATAACCATCTTGTGAGATGTTACTAAAAACCTCTCCAGGATTACCAGGCTCTGCCTTGCTCGATCCTTTTGACTTTTGATTTTTGACTTTTGACTTGACCCAGTGCCCAATCTCTACTGAAGTACGGATGGTAATGATTCGTGGCGAGGGTTGGGGTTCCAGAGCATCAATGGCATTATTCAAGAGATTCATGAATACCTGATTGAGCGCACCCGCGTAACACTCCACTAGGGGCAGTTGTCCATATTCTTTTCTCACCTCAATCTCTGGCTTACCCACCCATCCTTTCAAGCGATGCTGCAATATCAGGAGGGTGTTATCAAGTCCCTCATGAAGATCGACGGGTTTGAGTCCCGCTTCATCCAGGCGGGAGAAGTTGCGTAGAGATAAAACAATTTGCCGGATACGGTTGGCTCCCGCTTTGATCGAGTTCAGCAGTTTGGGAAAGTCTGCTTTCAAAAAATTCAGATCCAGTGCCTCTATCTCGTTTTGAATTTCCGGTACGAGTTGTGGATAGTGTTTGGCATAGAGTTGGAGCAGCCTCAACAAATCATCTGCATATTGATGGGCATAGGAGATGTTGCCATAGATGAAGCTGACCGGGTTGTTAATTTCGTGAGCAATACCAGCAACGAGCTGTCCCAAGCTCACCATTTTTTCATTCTGAATCAGTTGGGCTTGAGTTTGTTTCAGTTGGTGTAAGGTTTGCTTTAACTGTTGGTTTTTGGCTCTTAACCGACTCTCGGATTGCCGTAAAGCGGCTTCTGCCTGTTCGCGTAAGCGAAGTTCCTTGTAGATAGCGCTGATATCCTGCACGACCTTAATAAAATACTTTGGCTCTCCCGATGACCTGCGCCGCAGCGATACAGTGAGGTTAACCCAGACTATTTCACCCGTTCGAGTCATGTAGCGTTTTTCGAGGGAGTAGGTCTGAATTTCCCCCGATAACATCTGATCCAGGTAGGTGAGATGAACTTCCAAGTCGTCTGGGTGGGTAATATCCTGAAAGCTTCGTGTCAGCATCTCCTCCTGGGTGTATCCCACAAGGTCACAAAACTTTTGGTTAATCCGGAGAAACTTCCCCTCTAGACCCACATGGGCAATGCCCACCGCCGCCTGATCGAAGGTGGCACGAAATCGTTGCTCACTCTCTCGCAGGGCTTTTTCGACTCGCTTGCGATCGCTAATGTCGGTAATCATCCTCAAGACACCGACAAACTGACCTGTTGAGTCTAAAATGGGCGTGGCAGACACGAGCGCCCACAAATCGGAGCCATCTTTGCGGCGAAATTTGAAATCATGGCGTTCTTGAATCCCTTGGCGGCGACGCTCTATATAGGCAGATGCGATCGCACGACTTTCTTCATCCATGAAGTCAAATAGCGATCGCCCCAGCATTTCCTCCATCGTATAGCCCAGCATTTGAAGCATACGACTGTTGGCAAAGGTCGTTTGGCTGTCGGCATCGAAGATCCAAACGCCCTCCGTCGCCGTCTCCACAATGCTACGATAACGAGCTTCGGATTCCCGCAGGGCTTTCTCGCCTGGCTTCCGCTCCGTCATGTCTTCACAAATCCCCAACAGATACCGAGGACTGCCGTTTTCGTCGAACAGAGAGACTCTTTTGGTAGAAACGAACCGCTCACCCCGATGAGGTGTATTGATCGGGACTTCTAAACGATCCACCCGTTCTCCACCCGCTAGAACCTGTCTGTCTTTGGCGCGGAAGTACCGAGCCTGTTCTTGGGGTAAAAAATCATAATCGTTCTTGCCCAATACTTCTTCTCTGGAATAGCCAAACAATTCTTCACTGGCTTTATTCCAGTACATCACTCGCAGATCGTCTACCTCTTTAATAAAGACCGCCACTGGGAGATTGTCCAGGATGGAATTGAGGAACGTTTGGCTATACCGTAAATCAGCTTCGGTCTGTTTACGTTCCGTAATGTCCAAAATAACGCCATCCAGCCAGAGGATTTTACCGTTCTCATCAGAAATGCCCTGACCTTTGTCATAGACCCACACTAAACTGCCATTGGCTTTTACAATCCGGTACTCAAGGACATAAGGTTGTTTAGTACTGATACTCTGACGAATTGCCTGATCCACCCAAGCTCGATCTTGAGGGTGAATGATACTGGTGAAAGACCGTACTCGATTATTCATGAAGTCACTAGGCGGATAGCCAGACACAGCCTGAATGGCTTCACTGAGAAAGACCATTGTCCTTAGAGACAATCCTTGGAATTGCTCGTCGTAAGTACAGCGGTAGACAGCTCCCGGAATATTTTCAACTAACGTTCTAAAACGTGCCTCGCTGTCTTGGAGCAACTTCTTTGCCTCTGGGTCATTGATGGAAGAGTGGGGCAATTCTGGAGAAGTAGAATGAAAATGCATGATTTTCTCCACACCGCAGCGGGTGGATAACTGAATCCAGGAACAGCAGGCACTGCCGTGGAGCGGATTAAATCTTAAAATATCTCATTTAATTTTAATATTAAAAAATGAAAATTAAATAACTCTAAAAATAGTAATTATTTATGAAGTCAATTAAATTTTTATAAAGAGAATTATTCGACGATGAGAGAATAATAATCTGTGCTATTTATCATCTTCGTTACAGGTATTGAGGCTAGCAGAACACATAGATAATTAGGTAATAGGTTTTACTTCAATTACCTATTACCCATTACCATCTTCTCTCGGTCTCCAAAAATTTCGGAGAAGGCTTCATACTTCAGATTGACCTGTTGTTCTAACGCCCAGTGGTGAGAAATTGACGCAGCCGCAGCAACGAGAGGGTTTGACCGAGATTCAGCGGGAGTAGAGAAATCCCTTCTAGACGAGACTGAACCCAACCGTCTCCCCAATACCACTCGTGGTAACCGTCAATTCCCTGACTTAAAAGCAAGCGTAAACAGTTAGACTGGGCGACTTCCACCTTGTGCTGGATAGCAACTGGCCCCATCCAAGTGGTGAAAGCTAATTCTGAATGCAACTGTTCCGGTAGCCCTAGGGAAAACCGTTGAGGCCATAGCCATTGCTGTAGACGCTCAGAATAGAGCAAGCTGTCACGGATGACGGTTTGTGGGGCTTCCACTTCAATGCGGATATGGCTTTGTTGAAAGGTTCCTAGCATGTTATTCTGAGTCAGTTTAAATCAGATTTTGACATTAAGCATTTTCCGTATCTTCCCAACTCCCCCATTCCCCTGTCGAAATCAACATCAAACTTTAGATAACCGTAGAGGGCAATTTTTGGGGATGGGAAGATAATAGGTCTTGACAATGAACTTCTTGCATAAATGGCCAAGCCAGGGATGATAAGTCCTCAGCTATGTAGCAACAACGGACTTTGGCAAGAGTTCTTATCTATTAGTATTTCGTTATTTCATGGTATCCCAACCATTCTTGACTGTTGATGACCAACCGATTTATTTGGCACAAGCGTTGCAATATCTGCAAGCCGGTGGAAAGTTAAAAGCCTTTATTGGTGATATTTTGCGGCAGCACGTCATCGAGCAAGAACTGCAAGCTCGTGAGGATATAGGCGTAAATCCAGCTCTGATTGAGCAAGCAGTGATTGATTTTCGGCTACAGCGTCAACTGACTGACCCCAAAGTGTTTGCCGACTGGCTCCAGAGCAACGGACAAGATTACACAACGTTTCATAGCTCAGTTGCTTTTGGCTTCAAGCTAGAAAACCTTAAAGCCCAGATAACGGGTTCAAAGTTACAAGAATATTTTATTGAGCGCAAGCTGTTTCTCGACCGCGTGGTACTTTCTCGCATTTTAGTGAATGAACAGGAACTGGCTGAGGAATTAGCGAGCCAAATTGAGGAGGGAGCCAGCTTTGATCAACTCGCCAGAGAGTATTCGATCGCCGATGACCGAGTCCTCAACGGTATGATGGGGCCAGTGAGTCGGGGTGCGCTGCCCGATATCTTAAGAGCCTCAGTGGATGCCGCCAGTCCTGGAGAGCTAATTGGGCCGTTAGCATTGGAAGGACGTTGGCTGTTGTTTCGAGTCGAGCAATTCCTCCCAGCCTCACTAGAAGACGCTCAGCTCAAGCTAGCGCTACAAAATGAACTGTTTGAGCAGTGGATAGCCCAAAAGATCCAACAAATGGCTGTTAAGCTTCAGGTAACTTGAGATTGTGGATGAATCTGTAGACACACAGACGATGAACGCTAACACGTCTCAATCTTCTCTCCCCTCGATACCCTGGGATGTTCCCCCCCTGGCTCTGTTAAGTCCCGAACAGCAAGTTCAATTTCAAAATCAGGCTCAGACTCGCCGCTACACACTTGGGGAAAAGATTTGGTCTACCGATAGTCGGGGAGAGCTGTTTTTAGTCGTGGGGGGGAAGGTGCGCTTAAGGGAAGAAGGAGCCACTAAACCGCTTGCCACATTGGGCGTGGGGGATTGGTTCGGGGACTGGCTCCAGCTTTCCGGAGCATTCAAAGCCGTTGCGTCTGGCAAAGAAGTGGTGGTGGTGTGTTGGGACACACCACTTTGGCAGGAAGTATTATCACCAGATCTCGAAAGGTTTTGGCATCAAACGCGATCTCGCCTCGTTCCCCCAAGCGCCGATGCCCCTCAACCCGTTTCCGGTTACCCATTTGTCTCTACCCTTAATACCGCTGCGGGTTGCTTGACAATGGTGGCACAGCAACTCTCTAATCCAGCCCAACTGGATTGGGTGCAACGCCAGTTACGAGGACAACAGCCAAAACACCTGGTAGAGGCGGGTGAAAAATTGGGACTCCAGTTGAGACGCTTGCAGACAACGTGGAGTGACTTGCGGCAGCTGACATTCCCCGCTTTGATGCGCTGGAATCAGGAAACAGGGGACTGGGGACAACCAGAACAAACCAGCAAAAGCACTCCCCCTCTCTCCCCCACCCATTCTTCTCATTGGGTTGTGGCGTATGGCATGAGGGGCGATCGCCTGATCATCGCCAACCCCCTCAACCCCGATCGCACTTGTGAAAGTCTGCCCAAGTCACTGGTTGAGGCCGCTTGGGATGGGCAATTATGGCAAGTGGAACTCATCCAGAAGCAGGACAAATTTAGCCTAGCCTGGTTTTTACCAGCGGTTTGGCACTATCGCCGATTGTTAGGGGAAGTTTTATTCGCCTCATTCACCTTGCAGTTATTGGGGTTAGCAACGCCCATCCTGACTCAGGTGATTATTGACAAAGTGATGGTGCAGGGTAGCTTGCCCACCTTGGATGTCATGGCGATCGCACTTTTGAGTGTTGCCATTTTTGAAGCCATTCTCGGCATCCTGCGGCTATTCATCTTTACCCACACCGCCCGCCGCCTTGATTTGAGCTTATCCGCTCAAGTGTTTCGACACTTGATGCGTCTCCCTTTAGCTTATTTTGAAGCGCGTCGGGTCGGAGATACGGTAGCACGGGTGCAGGAACTGGAAAACATCCGGCAATTTCTCACCGGAACAGCCCTGACAGTCATCTTAGACAGCATTTTTGCGGTCGTTTATCTGGCGTTAATGTTTTACTACAATGCCCAACTTACCTTGGTTGCATTGGCTGTTATTCCCCTATTTGCCATTCTCACCCTTGTTTCTACACCGATCCTCCGTAACTGGCTCAATGAAACCTTTAATCGCAGTGCAGATAGTCAATCGTTTTTGGTGGAGACGATTACAGGAATTCACTCGGTGAAAGCCCATGCGGCAGAAAGAACGGCACGCGATCGCTGGGAAGGATTATTTGCTCGCTACATCCGCACCGGCTTTCGTGCCTCTACAACTTCTAACATTAGTAATAACATCGGCACCTTCCTAACTAATTTCTCCTACCTCCTCATCCTCTGGTTTGGAGCCAAATTAGTCATTGATCAAAAGCTCACGATCGGGCAACTGGTTGCCTTTCAAATGCTTTCCGGTCGCATGACTGGGCCACTTCTACGTTTAGTACAACTGTGGCAAAATCTCCAACAAGTTTTGCTTTCGGTAGACCGCATTGGCGATATCCTCAATGTTGCCCCGGAAGCAGAACCGGGAAGCGGTTTAGTACTCCCTCCCCTGAAGGGACAGGTCACCTTTGACCAAATCTTCTTCCGTTACCGCTCGAACCAAGAAGCCATTTTACGAGGAATTTCTTTTACTACAGAACCAGGTATGTTGGTGGGGATTGTAGGTAGGAGTGGTTCGGGTAAAAGTACCCTTTCTAAATTGTTGCAACGTCTTTATCTAGCTGAGTCAGGTCGTATTTTGATTGATGGCTTCGATCTTAAAAGTGCAGATCTGGCTTCTCTGCGGCAACAAATTGGGGTTGTGCTGCAAGAGGATTTTCTGTTTAACGGTTCTATCTTGGAAAATATCACCCTCGGCAACCCCGACATTAGTGCAGAACAGGTGGTAGAAGCAGCGCGATTAGCGGTTGCCCATGACTTTATCAGTGAAATGCCCCAAGGTTATGAAACTAATGTTGGGGAGAGGGGTACAGCTTTATCAGGGGGACAGCGGCAACGCATTGCTTTGGCGCGTTTGTTCCTGTCTCAAGCACCCATCTTGATTTTGGATGAAGCAACTAGCGCCTTGGATAGTGAGACGGAGCAACAGGTATTACAAAACATTCAACGAATCTCTCAAAATCGTACTGTCTTCTTAATCGCCCACCGTTTTGCGCCTCTGAAACGCGCTGACTTGATTTTGGTGTTGGAAAAAGGGGTGATTGCTGAAAAGGGTACCCACACTGATCTGTTGCAGCAGAAAGGGCTTTATTGGTCACTCTACCAACGTCAGCAATCAGCGGTGTAAAGATTTTTAAAGATTGTGTGAAGCGTGGCACAACTTGTGTTATTAGCAAAGGCTTTCGACCTTCTTCACTTGTTCAGAGATAAAAATATTCAGCAAGCCTTGGTTTTCTAAGGGGTAAAGCTTCAATTATTTTTTTCTTGTCAGAGAAATAAAATCTCTATAAATCACAGGGCGTTGCATAGTTGCGGGATGAATTAGGCTACTAGGGGTACAAATCCCTAATGGAGGTAGTGCAGTAACAATCGAATTGATAGCTTAAGCATTTTTTTTGATTTAGAATAGCAAAGAGTTTTTCGATGAAGGCGTGCCAGATAATGTCTTAATCTGGTATTTTCTCCTTCTCTCTATAAAATTACAACGAGAGAATAAAAGATTTGATAAAGCTCATTAGTATTGGATAATACAAATTAAGAAGTATGTTCAAAATAAGAATATATCCTGGCGTCGAGTGTCTGAAAAGCTTAGTCTAACGCAGGATAGTTTGTCATATCCGTTTGTTTCCTTCTTCTTGTCACTGTTGTAAAGAGAAGATGAGGAATTAGCTGTTTTGCACTAAAAACAGTATAAATACCTATCAGAACTTGGTTTAGAGCTAGTGGCTATGAAACATAATTCCGATTCCGCATCTATAAGTTGTTTCTGCTCTCATAGCTCTGACCTGTTGAGTTCCTCCTCGGAATGGTACATGCGACCAGGGGAATTACAAGACCCCCTACAATCTGGCAATACACTGATGAGATCGAGTTCTGCTCTCTCGACAGTGATACCAGATCCTGGTAGCGGCCCTGGTCAAGCTTTTAATATTGGCACCTTAACAGGAAATAATAGTCGGACATTCAGTGATGTTGTCAGCCCTACTGACTTCCATGACTACTTCCGCTTGGATTTGAGTTCCCCGGGCGGTTTAAATCTCGAACTCGCTGGACTCAGCGCTGATGCCAATTTACAACTGTTCAATAGTAGTAATACTCTGATTGGCAGTTCTGCTCAGTTAGGCAACCTTACAGAGGTCATTAATCTCTCCGGTTTGGCAGCAGGCACGTATTACATTGATGTCCATGCGTCCCCAGCCAGTGGTGATACGAACTATACCCTGAACTTGTCTACTTCCCTAGAAAGTGAACCCAGCGAACTCTTGGCGAGTGCGACGACAAGTAGCATTAACGCGACTACCCCAGGGGTTAGCACCGACGCCAGTAGCGCCCTTGCGACGAACTTTAGTGTAATTGATGCATCGGGGGATAGCAGCGTATATACCGTCTTTCAGGGGGGAGCGATACGCGTTAGCTATGACTTTCAAAATGTTGCCTCGTTGTCGAGTGTTCGGTTAGAAGCCTTGAGTAGCAGTAGCGTTGTCTCAACTCTAGGGACTTGGAGTGGAGCGAGTCTATCCAGCGCTTTAGTTAATCTTGCCAGCTTTTCGGGGCTAACGGCGGGTGATTATCAGCTGCGTGCCGTGATTCAAACCACCGATGGACAAGAACTGTTGGCGGCAACTCAATCGATGAGTATTCTGTCCAATACCCGTATCAATGGCACCTTCGCCGCTGATACGCTGGATTACTCAGCAGGTCTGGGAAATGGATCAATCATTCTGGGACGTGGGGGTACGGATACGTTCAATTTAGGAGCGGCGGGTCTTTCGGCTGCTAACGTGACCAGTATCAACGGACTTAGCCTCAGTGCGTTCAATCCCTTATCTGGCTCAACAGCGAGTCAAGCGATTTATGGGGGTACAGCCTTTGATTACCTAACCCTTTCGGATGGGCGAGAAATTTACTTTCAAGGGATTGAACTTCTCAAGTTTGCCGATGGGTCAACCTTAGAGTTACAAGTTCACCCTAACGATACTTACTTTGGTGCTCAGTGGAATCTAGCGGTTTCTGATGTACCGAGTGCGTGGCGCTATAGTCAAGGAGCGAGTAATGTTTTGCTCGTTTCTCTGGATACAGGACTCGCTGTAGGAGCCAATGGTGTGGTGAATACGGTTGACATTGCCACCAATCGCTTGACTTCTTATTATTGGCCTTGGGCGAACGACGACTTCAATGATTATGGTCACGGACATGCTGCGATCAGTATCATGGGTGGTACAGCTAACAACGCTTCCGGTACGGCTGGGATTAATTGGAACAGTCCCGTATATGTCAATGACGTGTATGGGGGTAACGGAGTAGGATGGCGCTTAACGTTACAGAGTGCGATCGCCAACGCGATTAATTACGCACGAACCTACAATATGAAGGTGGTTTTCCAAGGGGGTATTCAGGGGGATGGCTGGCTGAATGATGGTGGTACACAGGCACAACTTGAACAGTTGATTCAAGCCAACTCGGATATCGCTACCTTTGCCATTGCAGCAGGAAATGGTGGCCCTGGTGGGAATTTATCTGATCCAAACTATCTAACCAGTGTGAGTGGCGTTGCCAAACTGGAGACGACTTATAGTAATGTGATGTCGGTTGGTGCACTTCAGTATCAAGGCACCAATGCGGTGAATGGCATCACAAATGCTACTGCTGTAAATCTGGCAGGCTACTCCAATCGCGGCTCTAATTTAACGTTGGTAGCACCCACTGATTCTCCAGTGATGGATCAATTTGGGAACTTCGTCTATTTCAACGAAACTTCTGCGGCTAATCCCAATTTAGCGGGTATTGCTTCTTTGGTGTGGAGTGTCAACCCGACACTCACGGGAGGACAAGTCCGCCAGATTTTAACCGATACGGCAATGGATTTGGGCACACTGGGTCGGGATAATACGTTTGGCTATGGTTTGGTGAATGCCGATGCGGCTGTTCGCCGTGCAGCGGCGCTACAACGTAACGTTGAGGTGGCTAATCTCTACGCTGGTAGCTCATTGTACGTGTAAAATTTGTCAATTTTTCACTCTCCCCTCTTCCACCTCACCCAGATTTTTTCAACTCTTCCTTTAGCATCCGCTGATAAATGGTGGGCAAATACCCTGACATGGAATTAGTCTCTATTCCATAACCCAAACTTGTCCAGGTTCCCGACAGCCGACGCAAAACATCATTCACTCTTCCCTTACGCAGTTGTTTAGAAAGATCGACGCCCCAAGCGTTTTTATCACTCAACCAACGGTAAACCACAGCATCCTGATACTCCGGCTGAAAGCCATAGTTTCGCCAAAATAAAAAACCTGAAGGTTGGGGATGATAGCGCTGCGCCATCTTATCCCAGGTAGTATTAAGAAACTGATAGCGTCCCGCCGCTGTTGTACAGTTGCCCACATTGGGACCTGCCACAATCCGGACACAGCGGTTCGGATGACGGCTCAAATCCCAGGCGCGATCGCCGCCATAGAGGAGTGTATAAGGTTGAGAGTCATTGGCTTCACTTGCCGTGATCGTTCGCATCAACGCACGAATGTAGGGATCGCCCCCCTGCATCACCAAAGGCGGTGTCCCATAAGCACTTTTTGGATACTGAAGGTAAGGGTAAAAGCGTTGTACCCAATTGCCTTTAGACAGCTCAAACAGCATGACTGCTAGCGCTAAGGCACTGATTTTCGCAAGTAGATTCTTCAAGGCAAATCTGGAGAAAAATCTCTTTTTGAATTTTAAGCTAATAAATTTTCGCCAGGGTGATCGATGTACCCAATTGAATGCGCCTCACGCAGCTCAAAAAAAGGCGCAAGCGTTGCCCACTGACCAGAGATTATTTAACCTATCAGACCACTTTAGCAAATAGCTGATCCCAGCTTTGCTCCGGAACCTCTGGCTTAGCAACTACTTCTACAATTTTATTGCGTGCTTCCGATTGTGACAGCGCCTCGACACAAACTTGTGCCACCTTTGTGCGAGGAATACTTCCATCAAACAGAGTATCGGCTGATGACATGACAACAGAGTCTGGGTTATCTTCGTTCTTGAGGCCCCCAGGTCGCACAATCGTATAAGTCAACCCACTTTTGGTGAGGTATTCCTCCGCTTGCTTCTTCCATACCAGAATCAGCCAAAACAGGTTGAGCGGATGGAAAAGTTGGGATACACACAGAGAAGAGACCATGACAAAGTGTTCAATGCCTTTGCTCTTGGCTACGTCTACCAAGTTTTTTGTACCCTCATAGTCTACTTTGTAAGGCCCCGTTGGATCGAGACTGGGTTTGGCACCCGTCGCTGACAAAATGACCGTACTATCTGCGATCGCTGCACTGAGACTCTCTGGCTTTAACACATCTCCCACGATCAGTTCCGCTTGGGGCGGCAGAATTTCTTTCGCTGTTTCCAAATTCCGGACTAACGCCCGAACTGGAATATTGCGCTTAACCAATTCTTGTACAATCCGGCGTCCTGTCTCGCCTGTAGCTCCGGCAACAAATGCTTTCATTCCTCTCTCCGTCATTCACTAATGGTTGACTACAAGATTCACAAGCTATGCTAGGTGAGCAAGAAATTCTCTCTTTAGCAGTAAACCTTAACTCCTCAATTGTATGAACTTTATAAATGTGTACTCGTCTTGACCGTAAATTGACGAAACTAAAGTGAGAATTTGTACCGCAAGTGGGAATCCTTAACATAGGCAATAGTCAACCGACGTAGTGGAGCAGGTATGTATTCGCAATTCGCTGACGATCAACCGTTTGAAGCCGAAAAGACCCATTTGAATGCCCAATCCGGTTTTGCCGAGGCTGACAGTTTAGTGACACCAGTACCTGACTTAACCAGTGAAGTAACTCAGTTTCACAGCTACTTTCAAGACTTTATGGAACTGTATGCGGAAGCTGAGAAAGTCACTGCCTATCTAGATGCTCATGAGAATTGGTTTACCCGTTGCGCCCATCCCATGAAGGTAGAATCCATTGATCGGAATGCCTACGCCTTAGTCATTGGGCGCTTTGGGTCGTTTGGCTATGAGGTGGAGCCAAAAATTGGTTTAGAACTGCTTCCTCAAGAGGATAAAATCTACCGAATTCGGACAGTCCCCATCCCCAATTATGTGGCTCCGGGCTATGAGGTTGATTTCCAAGCTTCTCAAACCTTTGTGGAAGTACCCGGCAGTGAATATTTTCAAAACTACGAACAGAAGGAAGCATCCCTACCCAAGGCCGTCACTCGTGTAGAGTGGGAACTGGATCTGAGGGTTGGCATTCGGTTTCCCCGGTTTATCCACAAATTACCCCAGTCATTGATTCAAAGCACAGGCGATAGCCTCATGCGCCAAGTGGTGAGACAAGTTTCTCGGCGCTTGACGCACAAAGTACAGGAAGATTTTCACTCTAGTTTGGGTATACCCATGCCTAAAAAATTGAAGAGGCGCTAAGGGATCGTAAGTCAAAGGGTTAAAGGTTGAAAGTTGATAGCGTAGCGCTAGTGAGCCTGCGGGTGTCAGGTTTGAACGCTAGAACCTATCAAGCTGTCAACTTGTCAACCTACCCAGTGTCAATCCTTGCTCAGATTCAGGACTAAGGACAAAAAAGCTACATTTTGCTCACAATCCGTTGGACAATTTCTACACCGGTGACGGCCTGCCAGCCAAATAAGCCCAAAAGAACGACATTTAGAGCAATGTGGGTGAAGCGTGCCCAGTTTTGCCCCTTCTGCATAAACGGGGAGAGAGAGGCAGACATGGCAATGAGTGCTGTCATGCCTAAACCAGCGACCAAGTGAGGACCCACAAATAGCTTGCCATTGTTGATGTAGGTAACCGCCATTCCCCCGATCGCGCCGACAACCATCAGACCGAGAAGCACTGAACCCATTTGATAGTGCTTCACGTTATATCGGCCTTTAATCAGCTCTTTCTTGATATCACCGTCAGCATAGCGAGTGCGTTGCACTTGAATCCCTAAATACAGTGCATAAATGGAGAGCGCCAGGATGACCCACATGATGATTGGGTGTAGGAATTGAGACCAGACTTTAACCGATTCGGGAATTGTGAGGTTCATAGGATTGGAGAGAGCCGTTTAAGAATCTTGATAAAACTTAACTTAGCATAGCTGTCATTTTCTCTAAAGTCTGATTAGCTCTCAATCGCATCTCTATCTAGGAGCGATGACTCACAGAGCTGATTTGGCGCTAAGTTTACACGGCGCTCTTGACGTGGCTGAAGAAATGACCTCAAACCAAGACGTTTTATTCCTAAAAGCGGCTCAAAGGGGTGACCTGACTCAACTCAAAGCCATCCTGGCTCAGGGGGCGAATGTCAATACCTGCGATCGCGATGGCACCACTGCTTTGATGTTTGCCGCCCAATCCGGCTACACCGAAATCGTTCGCGTGTTGTTAGCTGCGGGAGCCAATCCTGACCAGCGAAGAGAACGCTATGGCCTTGTGGCTTTAATGCTGGCCTGTGCTGCCGCTCAGGCTGATGTTGTACACACGTTGGTAGGGGCTGGCGCAGATGTCAATATCACAAATGATGATGGCAGCACAGCCCTCATGGTAGCGGCACACAAAGGTTACCTCAAGATCGTCCAAATTTTGCTCGATGCGGGAGCCGATGTCAATGTCCAAGATCAAGATGAAGATACGGCCTTAAACTTAGCCGCTCAGAACGGTCATGCCGAAGTCGTGAGAGCCTTGCTAAAAGCGGGTGCAGATGCCACCCTAAGTGAGGGTGCCTTAAACCTAGCCGCCAGTGAAGGTCACGCTCAGGTATCACAAGTTTTGCTAGAACATGGAGTCAGGGCAGACGCCCCTAATCCGGATGGCAGAACCCCTCTCATGCAGGCCGCTGAATTAGGATATTTGCAGGTGGTCTATCTATTAACCGCCACTACGGATATCAATATCAATGCCCAAGACCAAGACGGTGAAACAGCTTTGACTTTATCTGCTGACCAAGGTCATACAGATGTTGTGCAAGCCTTACTCAATCAGGGGGCTGACGCGAATCTGCCAAACTGGACAGGAGAGACTGCTTTGATGGCGGCGGCGGCTGGGGGGCATCATGCTGTGGTCACAGCCTTGCTGAACGCTGGGGCTGATATCAATCTCAGGAACCGCGACCAAGAGACAGCTTTACATCTGGCAACTGTGGAAGGTCATGGTGGAGTGGTCGGTCTCCTGCTTCAAGCAGGAGCTGATCTTGAGGCGAGGAATCATCTGGGCGATACAGCCTTAATCCTGGCAACCTTACACGGTTATACCGAAATTGTGTCGGATTTAGTACAAAAAGGAGCAGACTTGAATGTAACAAACCAGGGTGAGACACCTCTAACGCTGGCAGTCTCTCAGGGTCACGCAGAAACCATTAAGGTTTTGCTAGATGCGGGTGCGCCTGCCAATATCACCACCACTGACGGGAAGACCCTGTTGATGAAGGCAGCAGACCAAGGAGACACGACCCTCATGCGACACCTATTGGACGCAGGTGCCCCAGTCAATGGCCAAGATCAGACGGGTGCTACCGCTTTGATGTGGTCAGCTCATCGGGGTTATGCCGTGGCGGTGCAACTGTTGCTGGATGCTGGTGCACAGGTCAATGTGAAAAATCGGGGAGGCTATACGGCTTTGATGCTGGCAGAGTTTAATGGCTATCCTGAGGTAGTGAAACGGCTGAAGGTAGCTGGAGCACAAGAGTAGTTTAAAGCGGCTGACTGTTATTATGAGCCAGCACAAGACTTTAGGTCGAGAAATACCTGATAATCTTAGAATTCTGCATCATTTTCTGCCTCAATCAGCTCTTAACTCAGAGACGCTTTGCACTGAGGCATCTGATTCAGGCGTTCCTCCAAAACCACCAAGGCGCAGACCTCCTACTTCGGGGGAGTTTTAGTTAAATCATGAGCTTTGGTTAAGTATATAAACTTATGGAGCCAATTCCATTTGATAGTGATGACCTGCTAGTGGTCAATAGTCGGCGTCGAAATGGTTTAATTCTTTATAAGCGCTATCATGCAGAATTTGCAGGTCCAGGCGCGGCGGTAGGAGGATTCATCGATCACGATTGTAAACTAGCGCTGCCATTGGGCAACTTTTCGTTGATCCGTCCCGAATCTGCTGAAGATCGACAGCGGGCTTATGCGCTGCGGCGGCAGTGGATTCGATTGACGAAACAAATTACAGACAATCCAGTACCCGTGAAACGCGCTCAGCAGATTCTCACGCAGTTTGAATACTACTTTGACTCTGAAACAATCAGGCAACTGCCCGATGAAGCACTGGCACTTTTGGTGGGAGTGTTGCCACATACGATTAGGATGGCGCGTGATTTGGAGACTTAGACAAGAGTGAGTCGAGTAGGCAGACTCACAAGTGAGGAATCAGCGCCTAGTTATGGGAATATATCAGTGACTTTATGTAGCGGCTAGGAGTATTCATGACACTCATAGAGATTCTTTTGTTGCTGTTGATTGCAGCCATCTGTGGCAGTCTCGGACAAGTATTAGTGGGTTAC
Organism: Microcoleus sp. AS-A8; assembly: GCA_039962225.1. NCBI lineage: Bacteria > Bacillati > Cyanobacteriota > Cyanophyceae > Oscillatoriales > Microcoleaceae > Microcoleus > Microcoleus sp. AS-A8. Next base: position 29,833 of record JAMPKV010000031.1, on the reverse strand, counting down.
TCGACAGGTGGCCTCTTGGCCTCAATTGTTGTTGGGGTTATTGGCGCGTACATTGGAATCTGGGTCGCTCGTGAATTTAACCTCCCAGTATTCTATGCTCTCAACTTGGGAGGTCGTTCGTTCCCGATTATTTGGTCAATTATCGGTTCTGCTATCTTTGCCGCCATACTCGGTCTGATCAACCGGGGGACACGACGGTAAAGTTTTTTAAGGGTAGTTGGTTATTGGTCAACTCACAACTGACTAGCGAACTCTCGAACTCATGACTGATGTTGATATGACTTTATCGAGCAGACCCTCCAGAAAGTTGGTTCCTTGGTTCTGGATTGGAATGGCGCTCGTATTTTTGCTGTCAGTGTCGTTGCGTTTTTGGGGACTGAGTAGCCCTAATATTTTAGTATTTGATGAGGTTTACTTTGCCAAATTTGCCAATAACTATCTAACCCATACGGACTTTTTTGATACTCATCCGCCCCTAAGTAAATACTTAATTGCTATTGGTATCTGGTTAGGCCGTCACTTTCCCTTTGGAAAGGATACAGTGAACAATTTGACGGGAACTCAGCTCACGACTTTTAGTTACCGTTGGCTGAACGCCTTTACGGGTTCCCTAATTCCCTTAGTGGTGGGGGGAATCGCTTATCAGCTAAGTCACCGCCGTAGCTATGGGTTCACCGCTAGTCTGTTTGTGGCAGTTGATGGTCTATTCTTAGTGGAGTCTCGTTATGCGCTGAATAATATTTATCTGGTTATTTTTGGGCTGTTGGGTCAATGGTGTTTACTTGTAGCCTTGGAGAATCAGCAAAAGCGGCGTGGGTTGTGGTTGGGTCTTTCTGGTATTTTTTTTGGAGCCTCAGCCTCTGTTAAGTGGAATGGCCTCTGGTTTTTATTGGGTATTTATCTAATTTTAATCCTGGCTTGGGCGATGCGATCACTACCATTTTTCCGCTCAATAGCCGCTGAATTATTCCCCAAAGAGTCTTCATCAAATCCTGAGTTGGGTAATCCGAAAGCTACCCTGACGCCTTTGCAGAATTTAGGACAACTGAATCTCCAACAGATATTTTTGAACTTAGGTATTATCCCTGGCTTAGTCTACTGCTTGGTTTGGATTCCCCACTTGCTACTCTATCCAAAACCAGGATTCTGGGAAATGCAACAGAAGTTGCTAAGTTACCATCAAAACGTTGGTAATGGCCCACAGGAACATCCTTATTGCTCTGCTTGGTACACTTGGCCTCTGATGATTCGTCCTATGGGGTATTATTTCCAGAAAGTGGACGAAACTCCCTCTCCAGGTTCACCGTTATTTTTCCCCACTAAGCCGAGTCCCCCCAAGATTATTTACTACGATGTACATGGAATGGGGAATCCAGTGTTGTGGTGGCTATCTGCGATCGCAATTCTTGTTGTGCTTTCGCTGTTAGTTTTCACCATCCGAACTTGGGTAACGGCATCTGATACCACAGCCAATCCGACGATTCCTGTGCTTCAAAGGGCTGAGTTTTGGATTGCAGTTTACTTGATTTTGAACTACATCGCTAGCTTACTACCTTGGGTGAGAGTAACGCGCTGTACTTTTATTTATCACTACATGGGAGCTTCTATTTTTGCTTTCTTAGCATTAGCCTGGATTGTGGATCGATGTTTACGAGGTTATGACCTTTTCTTGCGGATGGTGGGGGTGACCATAGTCTTTTTAGTTCTTATTTCTTTCGTATTCTGGCTACCTGTATTTCTCGGTTTTCCCTTGTCTCCTGAGGCATTTTACAGCCGTATGTGGTTCCCTTCTTGGATATAAATTATTGAAATTTTTTTATGAATTAGGGGTGTGTCTCGGAAGTAAGTTTTTAACGAACCACAGAGGCACAGAGAACGCAGAGAAAGAGAAAAGAAGAGAAGACGAGAGAAGGCTAAAGAGGAGATGTACTGAGTTCTTGTTTTTTAAAGGTTTTCAGACAGACCTTAAACTTGACGACGCACCCAACCATTAATCGTAAATCGGCTATCGGCAAACGCTTTTGAAGGGCAACTAACGGGTAACACTTCGTGTAAATAGCGGCTCAAAAAAAACACGATGCTGTTATTACGTGGTTCAACCCTTTTGTACGAATCTGCCTTTACATAAAAATTGTTTTCAATTTTGCTGTCATAGATTAGCAATTCTCCCCCAGAGAATGCTTTTGGCTCCTGATGAAAGTAGTATACATAGGTGAACTCTCTAGTTGCTGTGTCTGGACTTCCGTTATCATTATGAACTTTATAATAATTTCCATCATTGTGGGAGGTTAGCTGAGCCTCAATTTCAGCAATGGCAAATGATGGCAGGTTTAATTTTCTGAATACATCAGGAAGAATAGCCTGAATTCGATTGACGACAATTTGAGAAAATTCCGGAAATGAGTGGAGAATCATTGACCGACGATAGTCCAAATCGCCTGTAGAAGTACTCGTAGGAACAAACGCTGATTCTCGTTGAAAAACATAATTAAGGAGTCTCTGATGTTCTTCTATTGTCAAAAAATTATCAATTTGCACATACTCAGATTCTAAAACAGCTGGAATCTGAGGTTTAGTAGGCTCATTTTGCTGCCAATAAACAGGAGGTTCGGTAACCAAACCAACGAGATGTTCACTCGGAAAAGATAGAGTCGCACGACCTCCTTCAATTGAAACTTGAAATAAATAAGAAAAAACCGTTTCTTGCTTCTGAGCGCGAGTCATAATTGTAGTCATGAGACTATGCAGGAGGGGGTCATCTGGCTTGAGGTAAAGCGTGTACTGATGCCCCCCGGTTAGAAGCAACGTAACTTTGACATCCTGTGATTTGGTTTGTTGTGGAGTAAAATCCATATCAGTTGCCTACTATGATGTTAAGAATTAAAGTAACTAACGCGACTTATTTCAAGAGTGACAAACACTGAGCGTGCAAAAGTGAATGCCTGTTAGCTTTGTCATCCCCCCTAAACACAACTTCTAATCAACAACTCTTTATGCCTGACAGCCAACCTCTACGCATTACCCTACCCCCTTTGCAGATTACCTTAACAGAGAACCAACAGCTCGACCTGCAATGGCTGACGCCAAACCAGTTACACTCAGCAGAGGCAATCCAACAGGGACTCTCCAACTCTTGGAAACAATGGATTGCCGAAAATAAATTCCATCACAACTCGGATGATTCGATTATTCAGGCAATGCTACAAAATGGTATCGATTTTCAGGTTGCCATACAAGAAGTCAATCGTATTGCCTCTGATCCGTCCTTCCTAGCTGGCAGAAACTTTGTCCAGCTCTTGAGAAAGCTAGAATCAATTTTAGAAATTAACCAAAAACTTGCTGAATTGTCTCCCAATTTTGGCAAGATAGAACGCAGAAGCCGTCTTTCAGGACAAGAATTCTTAGAAAATTACTATGCCAAGAATACACCCGTGATTCTGACTGACATGATGAAGGATTGGCCAGCGATGTCTTTGTGGTCGCCAGATTATCTTAAGACCAAATATGGCAATGTGCCAGTTGAAATTCAATCCAATCGAAACTCCGATCCGGACTATGAAATTAACAGTGAACAACACAAAAAGACAGTAAGGCTATGTGAATACGTCGATATGGTAGCCAGCGGCGGTGAGAGTAATGACTACTATATTGTTGCCAATAACAGTAACTTAGACCGAGAAGGACTGAAAGGTTTACTCGATGACATTCACATGTTCCCTGAGTTCCTGGATGAAGCTAATACTCAAGGCAGAGTCTTTTTCTGGTTTGGTCCATCTGGCACAATCACTCCGCTACATCATGACCCAATTAACCTGATGATGGCTCAAGTTTATGGACGCAAGCGGTGGCGACTTATATCTCCGGCTCAGACGCCACTTCTCTACAATTACGTTGGTGTTTTCAGCAAGGTTGACTGTGAGAATCCAGACTACAACCGATATCCCCTATTTAAGGATGTCAATATCATAGAAACTGTTTTAGAAGCAGGAGAGGTTATTTTCATTCCTGTTGGTTGGTGGCATCAAGTTAAAGCCCTGGATATCAGTATTTCTCTTTCTTTTATTAACTTTGTTTTCCCGAATTCATATAATTATAAAGACCCCCAGATTCAATCCTGGTAAGGTAATCTCAACGGAGGTAATGCTTATTGCTAATTCATTTTTTTTTCAAGGTTCTATCTGTAGCTATTAAGAATAAATCAACCTCGGTAGTATAGCCCTAGAGGATGCAATAAATTGAATAAAAATTATGAAAATATTTGTTCCAGGTCGCCTGTGCCTGTTCGGTGAACATAGTGATTGGGCGGGAAACTATCGCCGCCTCAATCGTGAGCTAAAACCAGGCTACACATTGCTGACTGGAACCAATCAGGGACTTTATGCCGAGGTGAAACCTCATCCCACTCACTTGATTCTTCGCACTTTGCTGCCTGATGGCACTCGTCCAGAACCGTTGGTGTTGCCTATGGAACCGCAGGCTTTACTGGCTGAAGCTGAACAGGGTGGATTTTTTAGCTATGCGGCTGGTGTTGCCTACCAATGTCTCACTTACTATCATGTCGGTGGTCTTGAAATTGACAATTACCTGACAGATTTGCCAATCCAAAAAGGGTTGTCTTCAAGTGCCGCTATTTGTGTACTCATTGCCCGTGCTTTTAATAATTTGTATAACTTAAAACTCACTATTCGCGGTGAGATGGAGTTAGCCTATCTGGGTGAAATTACCACGCCCTCTCGCTGTGGGCGGATGGATCAGGCTTGTGCTTACGGAGGTCGGCCTATATTGATGATATTTGATGGCGAACGTACAGAGGTAATTGAACTCAATGTACCGAAGAATCTGTTTTTTGTCATTGTCGATCTCGGCGCTAGTAAAAACACTCAAGAAATTCTCAATCAACTTAATCAGTGTTATCCATTCGCCACCACCCAAGTACAGCAGAATGTCCAAAACTATCTGGGTTCCATCAGTTCTACCATTACTCAGGAAGCCGTTGACGCTTTACAAAAAGGCGAGGCTGAACGAATTGGTAACTTGATGAGAAGAGCACAAGCTGAATTTGATCGATATCTAATTCCTGCCTGTCCTTGGCAATTAACGGCTCCCGTTCTGCACAAAATTTTGAACTATGCACCGATTCATCCCTATATATTAGGGGGAAAGGGTGTTGGCTCTCAAGGAGATGGTACAGCGCAATTTATTGTGAAAGACGAGGAAAGCCAACAAAGCGTTATTGGAATTATTGAACGTGATTTTCCTCAAATGCAAGCTTTGAAATTAACCATTTATGCCAATTCATAACGTTCGCAAAGCGGTGATTCCAGCAGCGGGTTTTGGAACCCGATTGTTTCCAGCCACCAAAGCGGTTAAGAAAGAATTTTTTCCCATTATTGATCGTGATGGGCGAGCGAAACCCGTGATTATGGTGATTGTTGAAGAGGCAATTAGTGCGGGAATTGAAGAAATTGGGATAGTTGTGCAAAAGAGCGATCGCATCCTTTTTGAGGATTTCTTTAAAGTTCCACCCCCACAAAAACTATTCAACAAACTATCCCTACAAAATCAGGAATATAGCCAATATATCCAAGAATTAGGACAGCGAATTACGATTCTCACGCAAGACGAACAGGAAGGCTTTGGTCATGCTGTATTCTGTGCCAAGGAATGGGTCAATAATGAGCCATTTCTCCTGATGCTTGGCGATCATCTTTATGCCTCTGAGAATAAAATTTCCTGCGCTCATCAACTTTTAGAGGTTTATCAACAAGTCTCTCAAAGTGTGATTGGTTTGCGAGTAACACCTGCCGAGGTGATTCATCACTATGGCTGTGCCACCGGAACCTGGCAGCAATCTGACTCGATTATTAGTATGACTCAGATTTATGAAAAACCGAGTCTTGAATATGCGAGAAAACATCTTCATATTGAAGGCATGAACGATGACCAATTCCTATCCATATTCGGCATGTATATCCTCCAGCCAAAAATCTTGGACTATCTGGAATACAACATTAGCCACAATCTCCGCGAACGGGGAGAATTTCAACTCACCTCTTGTTTAGACCGATTGCGGCAAGAGGAAGGTATAACGGGGTATGTTGTCAAAGGACAATGTTTTGATACGGGACTTCCTGATGTCTACCGACAGACGATGTTTGATTTTCGCCATGCCGGTTATCCCATTTCGGATGTTGGCTTTTAAGTTTAAGTTTTGGCTTGGCATCTACAGCAATCACTTCCTCCTCTAGCCGTCCTAAATAATTCATGAGAACCTCCCTTTCTATCCTCTGTGCCCTCTGTGCCTGGAGTGGTTTGTTAAAAAGAATCCAATCTCACAAATGATTTAGGAGCGCTCTATCTTTTATTTTTGAATCAAGGCTTAATTAAATGCCCTTCTAATTTGCGATAATTAGCAATGCGCTTGGCACGCTCTAGGGAAGGATAAAGAATCATTGTCGCTAACGGTACACTTGTGCCTACAATCGCTGAGGTTACTAGCTGATGGACAAATCCTAGCTTGAAGCCAAGTCCGAGGCTAATTCCCAAAGCCGTGGATAACAGAGAAACCCCGATGGCGATCGTTTTACTAAATCCTCGCTGCAAGCAACTTTGAGCCACCCCTTCACCCTCAAAGGCTGCCATAAATACCACGGCATCCACCGCCGCAAAGGCGGCATGAAGCGAAGCAACCCCCCAGGTACTCGCCGTATCCATCTCTCGAAAGTCGGCACCGAATCGGGCAACAAACATTGCTGCTATCCCAGCAAAAAACACAGCCGCTACTGTATCCATGGCTTTTAATCGAACACCTAACCGGGTGCGGATTTTAGCCACTAACTGAGAAATCGCCTCAGAAGTCACAGCCGCCGCCAATCCTAGTATGGCGACAAAAGCTGACACAAAAATTGCGATCGCTATTCCCAGTGACCCATTTTTGCTGACAATTCCCTCCCAAGCCGTTACTTCAAACCAAGTTGCAGCCGCCGCAAACAAGACGAGTAGGCTGAGAGAAAAATACGGTAATTTTTTCGCTGCAATGGGTACAGGGGCGGTTTTAACTTTAATCTTTAAAACCTGTGTTTCGGGTTGAGAATTGGTGTGAATTAAAACCTCTCGCTCAAAGGTTCTATTCGCCATGAGCTTACGCGTGTCAACGGTAATTTTACACAACGCCTGGTTACTGACAAAATGAGATTGATCAAACTGAATCCACTCGTGAACATGGGGGGTGTGAGGGGGGTCACTCAGATGCGATGCGACTTGTAAACGGCTTTCTAGAACCGTCTCTGGAACTGAATTAGTAATTGTGAGCGTCTGAGTCAATTTTTCACCCAGTTTGGTTGCCGTAAATTCTAAGCACGAGTGATTGAACTTAGCTTCGGGGACGCGCATCACATAGATCGGCTGAAGGGCTTCTAAAGCCGTCGCCGCATCGGGAAAGCGGTTTTTGGGTTTGAGTTCCACCATCTTTTCCAGCCACTCAATCCAACGTAAACTGAGCTTGGGAACCAGATGCTTGAAATTAATCCGGTAGTCATCATCAATCAGGTTACTGATAGCTGTGGATGGGGTGCCCGTCAGTAAACAAATTAAGGTTGCGCCTAACCCATAAAGGTCTGAAGCTTCACTCAATTGTCGATTAAATAACTGCTCTGGAGCCATAAAGCCGATTGTGCCTTTGGCAACACTGCTCATCGCCACTTCCGAATCGCCAATCCGAGCTAAGCCAAAATCGACCAGAAAAACATTAATTTTCTCATCAACCAAGATATTTTCCGGTTTAATATCCCGGTGACTAATCGTCGGAATTCGATTTTGCAGATAAATCAGAATATTCAGTAAAGAAACCGCAATTTGCTTAATTTCATCCGGGTCAAAGCTACGGGGCGCAGCCAGAGAAGGAGCTTTTTTGTATTCTTGTACCAGGCAAAAACCTGTGGGTGTTTGAAAAGACCCGAAGCAACGCGGGATACCGGGATGATTTAGCCCCTGCAAGACTTGAATTTCGCGTTCGATCGCCTCATAGTCTGACCAGTGGTTGTTCCCTAAAGCAAACTGAAACTGCTTAATCACAACGGGTTCTTTCCCCGCCCCCTGCTTGACTCCCCTCTGTTGGTGCCGCTGGGCAAGCGGTTCTCCCTGGGTCAGGGGAGAAGATTCGGAGAGCGTTTTATTGTGGAGGGATGCCGTAGCATCGGGGATGGCGAGATAGGTCACTCTCCCGCCAGTCCGATTGTGTCCTAATTCTCGAACGACCCTGAAACCGTGGCTGGACAAATCTGGAAAATTGCTCATGAGTCTGAGGAGGAAGGCAAATCTTCGTGCGAACTGCACTCTCTTTCAGGAAATTCTAATCCTTCTCTGGGAAGTTAAGCTTCCGGAGAATAGGAAACGGGCGTAACCTTGCTAGCCGCGTCTGGGATCACAGAGTAAGGAGTGCTCTTATCCACGATATCGCTTTCCTCCCATGGATAGAGCGATCGCCAAATAAGAGTTAAACCCATAGCACCCACTTCCCTAGACAGACCTTCCGAAAACATTGATATTTATGAGCTTCAGGCACTCAGCCAACTCTTTACGAAGGCGTGCCACATTTTTCGTTAATTCGGTCTTGTTGATAAAGCCAGACCGAGCTTTTAATGATTGAGCAATGATTTAAATATTGCCTAAAAATTCCCCAAAGTTGTCCAAAAATAAATGCGTGACGTTCCGGCGTTCGGCTTCTTGGAGTAACTGAGCAGGGAGTATATCGCTCACCGATTGGGATGGGGCGTCAACCAACAAAGGCACTTCTTTCACTAAACCGACGGCAATTAACCGAAAAGCAATTTGCTGCACTTGTTTGATGGGGAGTTTGAGCTGTCTTGCGATCGCTTTGAGAGAAACGGTTCCATTGGTATACTCCCAAACCTGCCATTCTAAAGTATTGAGCCGATGGTGGGGGTGATGAGTAATTGTACTGATTAAACCTTGATTAGGATGGGGTAATTGAGCGGCTAAAACGTCCGAGTTTGGCAGCGACTCTTTACCCTGTCGATGGGATTTCTCACTCAGAACTCGTTGCGCTTCACGTAACCCGATCAATGTCGCTTCCGTCGCCGGTATACTCAACCCCGTCAATTCTCGCGTCGGTAGTTTTACCGTAGAGTTGAACTCAAACTCAGCATCCTTGAGTTGAAACAAGCTACGCATCGACTGCAAAACTTGAACCTGAAATAGCCATTTCAGTTGTTGGGCTTGTAAGACACCTTTGTATTTAAGATAGGAACCTAAGGGTTGATGGGTCGGGCAGGTCTGAACGAGTTGAGCAAATCTCGGCTGATTAATCCACTGACATTGTGCAATTAACGATATTAAACTTTGTTGGTCTAACTGAGGAGCGACGGCTACAAGGCGACCTTGATAGACCCAGATATAACGCACAGCAACAGAGCTTGCTTGAGTTGGGTTGCAGGCACGAAGTGTCAGCAAGCCTGTTTGCTTTCCTGTCTCGATCAGGTGACAAATTTCTGCTAGGGAAAAGTCTGATAAGTAACCTGCAATGCACATCGTTGTTTCTGGGGTTGCATTATTAAGTTTTTGCAACAGTCAATGAAGACGTGTTTAAGTATCTGGTTAATCTGCCAATCGGCCTGTGATTAAACTCCGTTCAATTTGTGAACCTAACTGAGATTTTGTGTGATTGCCGAACTCCAACCGAGTGAGGGAATACTACTAGTTTGAGTGATTTTGCTCACTTTTTAACAGAAACCTCGCTGAAAAATAGGGAATGGAAACAGAAATATTTATTCCCCTGTCTATATAAATCGCACATGGGGTCTGATATGAACAAAAAGAAATGGCTGATTAACACTTTACTTGGGTTGGTATCCCTGAGCCTTACGGCGATCGCATACTCAGCTTGGAGCATTTATCGTTATGGCAGCAACTCCACCCGTATTCAGGCGGATGCGGCGATTGTTTTGGGCGCGGCGGCATGGGGAAACCAACCCTCTCCCGTGTTTAGAGAACGGCTCAACCATGCGATCGCGCTCTATAAAGCGGCAAAGGTCAAAACCCTGATTTTTACGGGGGGAAAAGGCGATGGCGATGAACTGGCAGAGTCGGTTGTTGGCAAGCACTACGCCATGCAACAAGGTGTAGCAGAAGCCGACATTTTGACCGAAACGCGATCGAGAACGACACAGCAGAACCTCTATTACTCCCATCAGGTGGCAACGTCTCACGATTTGAAACGGATACTGATTGTCAGCGATCCCTTGCACATGAAGCGATCTCTACGAATGGCGCGAGAGATGGGAATGGATGCCTATCCCTCTCCCACACCAACCACCCGCTATCAAAGTGTGAGTAGCCAAATGAAGTTCCTAGCCAGAGAAACCTATTTCTATCTGGTTTACTTGGTTTTTAAGATTTGACTCCACTGTGGCACGAATAAGTTAACCTACGCTTTCACTGGCGTTCGATAATTACTCTCCTCTTCAACTTCTATCGGCGGTACAGGTTCTTGATTGGTAATCAGACGTGCCCCTTGTTTGCGGGTGAAGTAATTCCACCCCCACTGAATCATCACCAAAATCTTATTGTCAAACTCAATTAAGAAGAAGATGTGAACGAAAGTCCAGATGAGCCATGCCAGGAACCCGGAAAACTTGATGAAACCAAAATCTACGACTGCCGCATGGCGTCCAATCACTGCTAAGCTGCCGTAGTCCTTATAGTGGAAGGCTGGCAGAGTCTCTCCTTTAAACCGCTTTTTGATCAGATTAGCCACATACTGCCCTTCTTGCATCGCCACGGGTGCGACTCCTGGTAGGGGTTTGCCATCTTCGTATTGGTGCGGGAAATTGGCTAAGTCCCCAATCACAAAAATATTCGGATAGTCCGGTATCGTCAGGTCGGGCTGCACAATTACTCGTCCTGCGCGATCGCAGGGTACACCCGTAGCGTTGGCGAGTATCTCCCCCATCTTAGAGGCTTTCATGCCCGCCGCCCAAAGAATCGTCTGCGATGGAATTTGCTCAATTTGGTCACCCCGACGAATCGTGACGAGATTGTCCTCAATATTAGTCACTAAAGTGTTTGTCTGCACCGTAACCCCCAAATCCTCCAGGGAGGCTTGGGCTTTTGCCGACAATTCGGGTGGGTAAGGCGGCAAAACGCGGTCTATCCCTTCTAAAAGCAAAATTTTGGCTTCCGAGGTATTGATGCTGCGGAAGTCGTCCTTTAAGGTATTGTGAGCCAGTTCAGCTAAAGCCCCGGCTAATTCAACACCGGTCGGGCCACCTCCCACAATCACAAAGGTTAACCACGCACGACGCTTTTCGGGGTCAGTTTCTTTTTCTGCGGCTTCAAACGCTAGAAAAACACGACGACGAATATCCAGGGCGTTTTCCACAGTTTTCAATCCAGGGGCTTTCTCTGCCCATTGTTCATTACCGAAGTAGTGGTGGCTCACGCCAGTGGCAACAATTAATGTGTCGTAGCTTAGTTCTTGATCATTGAGTCTAATTTTTTGCTGTTTGGGGTCTACATCCGTCACTTTCCCCATCAACACTTGGGTATTTTTCTGACGGCTCAAAACCGCTCGTAAAGGGGATGAAATATCACCCGCCGATAAGCCCCCTGTCGCCACTTGATAAAGTAAGGGCTGAAACAAATGAAAGTTTCGTTTATCAATTAATGTGACCTTGACGGGAGCTTTTCTCAGCGCTTGTGCGGCATAAAGCCCACCAAATCCGCCTCCAACAATGACAACATGGTGAAGAGGCTGGTTGTTGGCTGCATTTAACATAATACTTCTTTCCTGGAGTTAATTTCGTCGATGATTAATTGAGAAGTAATTGGGTTTAGAAGGCTGAATTGTCAAGAATAAAGGATGAAATCGGGGATGAGCGGCACATGACGAACCCCAATCCCGTAGCTTTAGTGAGAAGGCAAAAAAATTGTTTTTTCAATATCTATGCCTCATCCCTCTATAGGAGGATTAGTTTCATCCTTCATCCTTCGTTTGACTGCCTCAACCTTCTGAAAACTTCGGCTTTACACAAGTTTATGTTAAAAATCTAGAAATGCAAGTATCAAACCATACGAGTTAGTTTGCCATTCTTGTTATTCTCTGTTTGTCCAAAATGTCTGGGGCAACTAACGCCAGGAAGTGGGTAATAGAGGCACTGAAAACATCAACTATCCAAAGCTACTTCAGTGAGGCGAAGCGAATACCGAGGACAGCCGTTGCCAAAAGGGAAACGGTAACGTGCCTATCTCATCAAGGAAGAACAACGGAAACTTAATACACCCTGATTCCGTGGAGCTTAATGAGTCCAAGGCAGCTTACGTCTATCTTAGCTAAACCCCTGCTTCTTGCCAGAGTGATAAGCACGTTGAATTCTACAACACTAGCTCAACCTATTCCAGAGGCACGAATTCCTTCTCCTCGCATGATATTAACGCTCAACCAGCTCAATAGCGACGCCAGCAAGGATGGCGGGACTATGATCCCAGATGTATATTTGGAATACCAACATTCTATAGGCGTCTCATGAAGCTATTCCGCAAAGGCTTCAGTTTACTATTAAGTAGCTTGACGTTGATCGGATTGAGTCCTCTGGCTGAAGCAAAGGTAAAACTTCAGCCCATCACGCAAGAGGCAGGCACTACCATAACTGCCCAAAGGCAGATGCCAACTCTTCCTATCAACAAGCTACCTCGTGAAGCGCAAATTACTATCAACTTAATCAACCAAGGAGGCCCATTTCCTTATCGACAGGATGGTACTATCTTCAGAAATCGTGAAAAAAGACTGCCTCTCGCACCTGTCGGATACTATCGAGAGTACACCGTTCCCACTCCAGGCTCTCCGAATCGAGGCGCACGACGGCTTGTTACGGGACAGGGGAATGAGATTTATTATACCGGCGACCACTATAGAAGCTTTGTCAGAGTGCAATAAAAAAAATGGATAAACTGCTCGCAATACTTAAGGGTGAACTGAGTTCTGGGCTATACAGACTTACCACGGAAGTAAACATTGATGAGCTATCCTCTTGGTGCAAAGAGTATGGTTTTCAATTCTTCTACATTAATGGAAATGATGTGGCAACCAAAGCTGAGTTTTTCCAAGCCTCGGCTCAAACGATGAATTTCCCAGACTATTTTGGTGATAATTGGGATGCGTTTTCTGACTGTATGAATGACCTAAGTTGGTTGTCAGCGGATGGATATATCTTGTTGTATACTCAACCCGATAATTTTGCCCACAACGAGCCTTCAGAGTGGTCAATTGTACTAGATATTTTCCAGGAAGCTGTCGAATCTTGGAAGGAAACCGATACTCCGATGTACGTCTTGCTGAGAACGGATAGTTTGGCTCTGGATACGCTGGAAGTTCTCTAGTTCAATAGCCTCACCGAGGATAGCCTATTAGCTGCTGATTAAGCCAAATTAACAACCTCGTCTCAAAGTATCCTTTAAAATTTTGTATTAATTTACACCATTGAGGACACACCCTGCCAATCACGCGTCTAAGTATTAATCCTCATTTGTCAGGAATTGTTAATAATAATTAGCTCTTGGAGTTGCATTTAGGTACAGTTTTCGTCTATCTTCCTCGGATGGGATACAGTTCGTCACTCAAGGGAATAGCGAACCCTTAAATTAGCCACGCCTCAATGAGTTTGGGTGTGCTAGCTTCATTTCACTTATCCGTAGATGAAGCAGATTCATCAATGAACAACTGGTGTTAACCTGCCCAATTTTCCCGTACTCTCAACCCATTCGAGGACACCAGAGTCAGCAGAGTTTCATCGTCTATTCTCTCTTGGTTCATAACTTAATTACCCAATTGCTCGGACTCAGAGGCTCTATTCCGTGGGGACGGTAGGACACACTCCACACTCGTAAAATGACTTTCCACTCTAACAAACGGGAGGATACAATTTATCCTCTCAATATTCGGCTGGCTATATCGCTAAAGCTACCTCCATGCCACATCTTTAGACTCAAGCCACCTTTTTAATTCAGTCGGAAGTTGGAGGTGTACGTTCATGAACAAACCTGTCTACTTGCGTGACGGAGATTTAAAAGTGATTCGCCATAAAATTTTCAACCATGACATCATGACCTGTACTCATGAGTCTGTACTCGGTAATCATCTTTATTCCGGCAGAGTTTTAGGCCAGACTGAACCTGAAGATATTATTCAGTTGTACCCGAATTTAAAGCCACAATGGAATGCGATTACCGCTCATTATGCACGGATTGGTTTAAGCCATAGTCAAAATATTATTTGGGATGTTTCGCTGAAAATATTGGCCGATTATCCTAACTATGACATTTCGGTTTTTTATTTTGGTGATAGTACAAATCAAGCTAGTTTGGAGGCAGATTGGTTTCGCCAGATGGATTCTGACTGGTGTAAGGTTGTTGAGTCGATGAACTCCAAGAATAAGTTTATACAACTGGCACAAGAGCTGGGAATTAGCGTACCAAAAACACTTTGTTTTCAAAACAAAGCCGGAATCAAAAACGATGAAACTTTACCCTATCCGTGTTATCTCAAACCAGCAGTTTCTGTCGATGGTGCCGGAATTAGTCGATGTGAAAACCAAGAGCAGCTAAGTCAAGCATTGAAAATACTTGCCGATGATTTACCGTTACAAGTTCAGGAGGAGATAACGGCTTCAAATTTTCTCAATTTGCAATATTGTGTTACAGCTGATGGGGTAAAACGTCTCGCTGCAACAGAACAGATCCTCGATGGGTTTGCACATAGCGGTAATCGCTATCCTAGTACACATCAACCTTGGGAAACTGTGGAACCGATAGCGGAGTGGATGGCACAACGAGGAATGAAAGATGTGTTTGCATTTGATGTTGCGGTTGTAGAAGAGGGAGGACAAACTCGTTATTTAGCCATTGAGTGCAACCCACGCTTTAATGGTGCTTCTTATCCCACCGGTATTGCGAACAAACTCAAGCTTAAAAGTTGGAGTCACGAAACCTTCATAACCCAATATCGCTCACTCGATCAACTTGATCTCAGGGGTATTGAGTTTAATCCTCAAAATGATACAGGTGTTGTGCTGGTTAATTGGGGTAGTATTCTGGTTGGAAAAATTGGTATTCTGTTAGCTGGCTCGATTGAACAACAGAGTGAATTCAGGGCTATTTTGAAACAGCGGCTTTGAGCTGATTAATATCAATTAAAAAAAATATCCCCGACTTCTTTAAGAAGTCGGGGATATGAACCCCTGGCATTTCACAAGATGCATTTACTGCCCAAACAGCCGCTTTTATTCGATGAACGTACTGAGCAATTACCTCAGTAAAGCTTCACCACGTCGATAAAATTCACGCGCATAATCTGTCCAAGTTCCCTGCCCCCAATAGCGGAAACAACTCGTTTGCAGTAATAAGTTATACAGCAAAGCTTGCTGGTATTCAAACTGTTTGGTGGTTGAAGCATCTTGCTGCACTAGGGAGTCATACTTTTGGTGAAATGCAGCGCTGAGTTGATTCATTGGCCCTAAAACATTTTCATAGCCTTTGACCCAACTTAAACTATTCGTCCAAGACGCACCATCCATGTGGAACTGATGATCAGTTTCTTTCAATTGTACGATCGCCTTTTCTACGGCTTCTGGTGTTGCATTCTCTGGGTCAACCCGTTGCCAAATCTTATGCTGATTAATCCCTTGGCAAGTGGGATAATCCTCAGAATTAACCCCGGCTGCCTCCATCAGTTCCAGATATTCCGTACCATTGATGGGAACAACCCCTGTTCTCCCGCCCCCTTGATCGCGCAATTCATGATAAATTCGGAAGAAATCACGGGGATATTCATTCATCATCACACCGCCGTTTTCCCCATCGGCAATTTGGGTCACAACAGAAGGAACGCTGAGATTACCTAATTGTTGTTTTTCCCGTCCCTTGGCCTCAAAATAAGGCTGCATTTGAGCGACTAACTTTGTATCCGAACCCTGAGTTTTAATCAGTGCCGTGATGCTGATTGTTTCGCCTTGAGAATTGCGAGCAACTAAACGATTGGGAATATATTTCTGTTCATGCCCTAATCCTGAACCATCCAGTTTTTCCACCGAATGTTCCTGTACCATCAACCAGCGATAGCCGCATTCTTTTAAGGCTTTGATGTATTCATACAGAGTATCTGGGTGATTAGGTAGGTGCATTTCTGGCGGCGAAAAACCTTTAACCCGCTTCAGGGCATCGTAGCCAAAAATGGCGGCAAAATAATGTTGCCACGCCTGAATGTGGAGTTTAATATCAGGAATTGGTGTTGAGGGCACGACAGCATGACTCCACATCGTTCCTAACCATTCCACATAAGGCTGGTACTGGGAGTCACAGGTAATCCGTTTGAGATTGTTGAGAATGTCCTCTCGTCCCAATTGGCGCAATCCCCACAATAAATTGCCAGAGTAATCGAGCATAATTCGAGGATTGCAACCCTCCCAAACCAGTTGGGGAATAAACTCTCCCATGCGGCTATAACACCAAGCAAAGGGTTCCGCATTGTGGTTATCCCCTTGGTTGGGATGTTCAAACATGTGCTGGAGATTGCTGATGAGTTCGCCATTGGCACCCGCCGGGATGGTGGGTTGGTGCATGTGGAGGGCGCAGGCAAATCCCGCCGTGATGTCTTCCAAACGAAGATTCGTCCTAGGCAAAAATACGGGTTCATGATGGTTCACCACCGAACTGATTTCTGTCTCCCATCCGCAGATATTGGGTAAACCTGACCTTAATTCCTCTAAAGTCGGTAGGTTGGTAGAGGGTACTGTTGCAGTCATAGGACATTCCTCGATACTCATTGAGCGATCACCTCTGGCGCTGCGCTGTGTGCAATCGCCTCTGGCGACGCCTTCGGGCTAATTGCCCTCAACTCTAGCCTAAGACAGCGATTGCTGAGTTCGGATGCAGGAATAAATTAATCATGCCCTCAAGCTAGCCCAGAGATAGGTGAAGTTTCTCAGTTATGCTTCCAGTGCGATCGCGCTTTTGTGACATGACTTGGAGGTACTCTTCCTAGCCGTTTTGCCCTAATCGTATTATTAAATCCACTAAACAAAGACTAACGCAATGCTCATTAGAGAATTTAAAAATAGTGATACTCAAGAAATAATGCACTTATTCTATGACACCATTCATAGAATTAATATTCGAGATTACTCTAACGAACAAGTCGATGCTTGGGCACCCAAGGATATGAATTATGCCCAATGGAGCGAGCGCTTGCAGAGTAAAATGACTTACGTGGCTGAGGAAGAGGGAAAAGTCATTGGATTTGCGGAGTTAGAAAAAACGGGTCATATTGGTTGTTTCTATTGCCACGCAGACTATCAAAGCAGGGGCGTTGGAACTAGATTGATGAATCAAATTCAGTTAACAGCAAAAAACTTAGGCATACAAAAATTATTTACAGAGGCTAGCATCACAGCTAGACCGTTTTTTGAACGCAGGGGATTTAGAGTGATAACTCCCCAAGAAGTTGAGCGCAGAGGAATGAAATTCATCAATTATGTAATGGAAAAGGATATCCAACTTAATAGCTCAGATTCATGAGTGCGATCGCACATTCCCAGAGGGTACGTATAACCTTCGGCATGGCTTTGCTAAATCACTAGCGTAACGCATCAAATCATCTTGCAAAAGACGGTACAGGTAGCTTACCATTTGCGATCGCTTCCTCAAAAAGTCAGACGAGCTTTGTGCTCCATTCTACGGATTGCAACCAATAGGCAAAGCTCCGAACCTAACCGTTACAGCGCAATATCCGGCAGTAGCGAACGCAGCTTTTCTACAGGAATCGCCCAACTAGTGTTAGCTGCGGTTCTTATCTGCTGTTTATTCCCAAAGGTCAGGTTGCGTATTTCCCCAGAATATATATACTTCTGTGAAATTAAGAAGATATTTTGTTACTGAGTCAGGAGGAAAAATGTATATCGTACAAATCGCCTCTGAGTGCGCTCCCGTCATCAAAGCTGGAGGCTTAGGCGATGTCGTTTACGGACTAAGTCGGGAGTTAGAAATTCGGGGGAATACGGTAGAACTGATTCTGCCGAAGTACGACTGCATGAGGTACGACCATATTTGGGGACTCCATGATGCCTATCGTGATTTATGGGTACCCTGGTATGGCGGCGCAATTCACTGTTCTGTCTATTGCGGATGGGTACACGGGCGGCTGTGTTTCTTTATTGAACCCCACTCTCCAGATAATTTCTTCAACCGGGGCTGTTACTACGGTTGCGACGACGACAATATGCGGTTTGCCTTCTTCAGCAAAGCCGCTTTGGAATTTCTACAAAAGAGCAATAAGCGACCTGATGTGATCCATTGTCATGACTGGCAAACTGGCTTAATTCCCGTCATGCTGTTTGAGGACTACAAGTATGAGATGGGAAATCAACGGGTTTGCTACACCATCCACAACTTTAAACATCAAGGGATAGGTGGTACAGAGGTTTTGTGGGCAACGGGATTAAATAATTCATCTTATTACTTCCAATACGATCGCCTGCGTGACAATTTCAACCCCTTTGCCTTGAACTTCATGAAAGGGGGCATTGTTTACTCCAACGCCGTAACCACCGTTTCGCCCCATCATGCCTGGGAAGCTCGTTTCACTCCGATTGGATATGGATTAGGTCACACCTTGCATGTGTACCAGGAGAAGTTCACCGGGGTACTCAACGGCATTGATAATGATTTCTGGAATCCTGAAGTAGACCGCTACATTCCTCATCACTACAGTAAGGAAGACCTAGAAGGCAAAGCCAAGAACAAAAAAGCCCTGCGGGATCGGCTTTTGCTGCGCGATGTCGATAAACCCCTGATTGCCTACATCGGTCGTTTAGATGACCAAAAAGGCGTTCACCTCGTCCATCATGCCATCTACTACGCCCTCCAGCGGGACGCGCAATTTGTCCTCTTGGGTTCAGCCACAGAACCGGGAATTAACGCCCATTTCCAGCACGAAAAGCGCATTTTGAACGATAACCCCGACGTTCATTTGGAGCTTGGCTTTAACGAAGAATTGTCCCACCTGATCTATGCCGGGGCCGATATGATTGTCGTTCCCAGCAACTACGAACCCTGTGGACTCACTCAGATGATTGGGTTAAAGTACGGCACAGTGCCAATTGTCCGGGGAGTCGGGGGTTTGGTCAATACCGTGTTTGACCGAGACTACGATGAAAAATACCTGCCGGAGGAGCGTAATGGTTATGTATTCTACGACACAGACCCTTATGCCCTGGAATCGGCAATGGATCGGGCGATTGGGTTGTGGTATCAATATCCCGAAGAGTTCCGCAAACTCGTCAGTCAAGGTATGAGCTACGACTACTCCTGGAACCATCCAGGGAAAGACTATTTGGAGATTTACGAGCAAATCCGTCACAAATAAAACCAATACCCATTGCCGTAGGGGCGCACGGCTGTGCCCCTTAAACCCCCTCCAGTCAATCCCCTAAAATTGTCTTTCAAAAAAGAAGTTGACAAACTTAGAGAAGGTATGAATAATTAGAGAGGCGCAAAAATTGGGACTGTAGTTCAATTGGTTAGAGCACCGCCCTGTCACGGCGGAAGTTGCGGGTTCGAGCCCCGTCAGTCCCGTAAAAAAGAGGAATAAGTGAGTCGGTTAGTTGATGTCCGGTGGGCAGTGCAGGTAAGCGCTAGTTATTGCGGCTGAGGCTGTGCTTGATCGCCACCCACCCACCACCAATGAATGTATTGCTTGAAAGCTAGGCGCAACTTTCAGGAATGACTCAAGCGGCTGTTGAAGTAACAGTTAGGGTTTGAGCCAGAGGCTCAGGTACCCAGTTGATGTCTTAAACGCAGGGGTATTTGCCACACACCCACCCAGAAGAAGAGACAGACAATGCGCCTAGTCACGACTTTGACAACAGCCTTGACCCTATTCGCTATCGCACTGCCCGGTATGAGTCCTGTGTTCGCACAAGAATCCGAGGTTAGCGAACGTTGGCTGACAATGGGTAAAACCCAAAAAGGGGATATCTTATCTCTGAATGTGAACTCTGTGCAAACAAAACCCCATGCTGGTAACTGGCTCTGGTTTGCTTATCGCATCACCGATGGTGTGGAAACTCGTGAACGCATAGGCTTCACAGGTGCTTGCCGCAGAGGACAGCTTGTGTCGAAGCCGATGTGGAACACCGAAATCCAGAACAAAGATGGAGTCCTTGAGGCAATCGAAATTAAGGCGGATTCTCCGGGCAGTCTCAGGTTGCTCAAAACAGTATGTTCCAAGGGCTACTCCAGAGCAGTACCTTCCAAATGAAAATTAAGCCAAGTCACGAAAACCAATGTAGAGGCACAATTCACTCTCTCCATAGCGGTGAGATACCTGCAAAGGTGATAGCTTAATATACTTAAGTTTGTAACACTAGAGAGATTCATCTTGTGACTGTTAGAGTCCGGATTGCTCCCAGTCCAACGGGAAACTTACACATCGGTACAGCAAGAACAGCCGTTTTTAACTGGCTATATGCCCGTCATCATGGCGGTCAGTTTATTTTACGCATTGAAGACACGGACTTGGAGCGATCGCGCCCTGAATATACCCAAAATATCCTCGATGGTCTTACCTGGCTGGGATTAACTTGGGATGAAGGCCCATTGTTCCAATCCAAACGTCTTGACCTTTATCGGGGTGCAATTCAAACGCTTTTGGCTCAAGGCTTGGCTTATTACTGCTACACCACAGAAGCCGAACTCAATGCCTTGCGGGAAGCCCAAAAAGCCCGGAAAGAAGCCCCCCGCTATGACAACCGCCATCGTAACCTAACCCCAGAGCAACGCTCGGCATTTGAAGCCGAAGGGCGACAGCCGGTGATTCGCTTCAAGATTGAAGATGACCGGGAAATTGTCTGGAACGACTTAGTGCGCGGTAAACTCACCTGGAAAGGCCGCGACTTGGGCGGTGATATGGTGATTGCTAGAGCCTCTAAGCAAGGCGAAATCGGTCAGCCACTCTACAATTTGGCAGTAGTTGTGGATGACATTGATATGAAGATTACCCAGGTCATCCGAGGCGAAGACCACATTTCCAATACCCCTAAACAAATTTTGCTTTATGAAGCGTTGGGGGGAGCCGTGCCGGAGTTTGCTCATACACCTTTAATTTTGAACGAGAAGGGAGCCAAGCTCTCGAAACGGGATGGCGTCACTTCCATCTCGGACTTCAAAGACATGGGATTCACGGCAGAAGCGCTTGTGAATTACATGACGTTGCTGGGTTGGTCGCCACCGGACTCGACTCAGGAAATCTTTACCTTGGAGCAAGCGGCACAAGCCTTTAGCTTTGAGCGTGTCAACAAGGCAGGGGCAAAGTTTGACTGGGCGAAGCTGGATTGGATTAATAGTCAATATCTCCACCCGATGCCAGTCTCTCAGCTTGTGGATCTGCTGATTCCTTATTGGCAAAACGCTGGATTTGAATTTGACCCAGTTGGCGATCGGGCTTGGTTAGAACAGTTAGCGGCGGTGATTGGGCCGAGTCTGTCGCGCTTACCGGAGGCGGTGGATATGAGTCGGATGCTGTTTACAGAGTCAGTGGAGTTGACGGCTGAGGCGATTGACCAAATGAAAAAAGAGGGTGCAGCTGAAGTGGTGCAAGCCATCCTTGATACTCTTGGTAATTACCCGGAATTGACGGCTGAGCAGGCTCAGGAGATTATTAAAACGGTAACGAAAGAGAAGAACGTGAAGAAAGGATTGGTGATGCGATCGCTGCGTGCGGCGCTTACGGGTGACGTGAATGGCCCTGACCTCATCCAGTCTTGGGTTCTGCTCCACCAGCAGGGACACGCTAAAGCCCGCTTGCAACAGGCATTAGCTCAGGCCGCCTGAACAGTGGTGCATGACCTTCACGCTTGAGCCATAGGCTGGTTGGAACCAAACGGTGATATCCTCGTCACTGCGTACATTAAAGCCGTTCATAGCCGTTAGAATACACAAACCAGTGAAGCAACGAGGCACCAAATTTGTCAGAACTTCTCGCTGGGTAACCCCACTCAGCCTAACGGCTTGCTTGGTGCTGGGAATGATCCCCAGTGTCTGGATTAGCACTAAAACCCAAGCCCAGCCAGCCCGCTCCCCGACGATGTTCGAGAACGTTACGATTGGACCCAAGTTTTCCCCAGAGCCTATGGTGCTTCGGGGCATCAGTGGCGGTTCGGTACCGGCGACTCAGGTGGCTGGTCGTAAAGAAACGCCAACGGGTCCGTGTGTGGGTTTTGTGGATGAATCGCCGAACCATACCATCAATCTGAAAGCCTTTTTCAACTACCTGAGTCTGCAAGTCGAAAGTCCTAAGGACACCATTATCGTCATTAGTGGGCCGGGTGGGACTTGGTGTAACGATGACTTCCAGGGCAAAAATCCTGGGATTGCGGGTCAGTGGCAGGCGGGGATTTATAAAGTGTGGGTCGGTTCTTACAATAAGAACAACTTCGACCCCTACATCATCAAAATCAGTGAAGTTCGGCTGCTCAATCCTGGCCCGTTCCGGCGCTAGGGGGCGTTAAGAAACATCAAATGTCAGAAAGTTTCTCTGAACAAGACATCTCCGAATTTGGCGAATGGCGGCAAAAAATTGAGGTAGCTAACCACAACAATATTTTTTGCCACTGTCGCACCTGTGGTGCCGAATGGGTTGACTCCTCGTTTGATGCTGTCTGTAGCTGCGGCAGTTCTGATGTGGAACGTATTTCGTGCTGGCAGTTCCCAGATGATTAAATCTTTTGACCAGTTATGAGTTAAAACTGATTGAAATCAGGAATGTTACGCTGTTGGCATCAAGCACGAATAGGTTAATTCTAGGGAAAGCTTTATGACTACAGTTACACCAGCAGAAATTGAGAAGTTTCGCTCTCAATTGGCGGAGTATCCGGAGGCGATCGCAACGCTTAATGTCATTGAGGCTTGTGAGGGAGATTTGAAACGTGCGTCTCGCGTGCTAGCACGTAGGGCAGGGGCGGAAGACGATAGGTTTGTTTCAAATTGGCTAGAGCAGGGATTACAGCAGTGCCGTCAGGTTATTTGTGAAGAAGACTTTAAGGATAACTTATTACCGGAACTGCTAGAAGCGGTGAAGAACAGTCTAGCGGCGAGTAGCCAGCCTTTCTTGGTTGCGCTAGAAACCCCAATTGCTCTATACATTGCCAAAGTAGGCATGAAGAATTTTTGTAAGTCTCCTGACTCAGTATTAGAGAGTCAAAAAAGCAAGTTTCTGCGTCTGGATTGGGCAGGGGGTCTAGCGGATTTAAAGGAGCAATATACCTCTCTGGAACTCCAAAAACAATCCTTAGAAGGATGGATTAACGAGTAATTATATGTATCTAGTGGATACGAATGTTTGGCTTGAACCCCTGTTGCAGCAAGAGAGGGCAGAAGAAGCCGTTCAATTTCTTACCCAAACTCCTACAGAAAATCTCTTTATTACCGATTTTTCTTTTAATTCGATTGGGATATTGCTGACAAGGCGAAATAGATTTAATGTGCTGCTAGACTTTGTTCGGGATGTTTTTACCGATGGTGCTGTGGGGCTAGTTCGTTTGGAGCCTCAAGACACGCCTAACTTAGTGGCAGCAATCAATCAGTTCAATCTAGATTTTGATGATGCTTACCAGTACGTAGCTGCCCAGAGACATAATCTGATACTGGTGAGTTTTGACAATGACTTCAACCGCACACCAGAAGGTAGAAGAACACCTGCTGAAATCCTCGACTAAACTCCTGTAGCTGTGAAAGCAGCCCAATAGTAAGGATTAGCAAAGGGTTTTGGCTGGCGATCGGGAGCCTGAATTTTCCTTCGAGCTTGGTCAAGAGAGTCCTGAAATTCAAAGCGATCGCCTTTGGGTAGCTGGGCAAGAATTTCATCAATTTGCAGTTGGTATTTGGTAAAGACTGCTTCAAACTCCTCACTGGTCAAATCTCGCAGCCATATCTGAGCTTGATTGAGGGCAATGGCAACCTCTCCCGCCTCTAGTTTGGGAAAGTTTCTGAGATTTTCATAAAACTTGATCATCAAGAAGCAGGTTGAGAAGTCATTCGCTAGCCAAAGGCTGCTGACGACACTAAGGGCACCAGCATATAGAAAGCCGCTGGGCAAGCCAACATACTGATCGCTGAGACCGTTGGGGCTATTTATGCCAGTTTCGCAGGCAGAGAGGGTGACAAGGCGGCATTGGCTGAGATCGAGACCAAAGATTTCCCCTAGAGTGAGGGGTTCCTCGTCAGCTAAGAGCAGCGCTGATTTTACAGGCGATTTAAAGTTAAACTTGCCGTGACAAGAGAAGTGAACGCAATGGGCAGCACGCAGATGTTGTGTGTGGGGGATGGTGCTGAAAGCATCTTTTTTCGCATTTTTTTCAATGAGAACATAGGCAGGCTCAAAGAAACGACGCACGATTTGAAGCTCTAAATTGGCATAGGTCAGGTCTTGAGTGGGGTTTTGAATTCCAAAGAGGTAGCTGAAGTCAGGGCGTTCTTGTTTTTCAGTTAGTTGTAATAGCTGGCAGCTAGGGGCATAGCGGACGCCTTGGGGGAATTTGTCTAAGAGGCACTTGTCCTTTTGGTTAGGCAAAGGCAAAGCGTGAAGGGGAAGCAGGTGCAGTAAGAAATGGGGAATCAGAATCACCCTGTCACAGCCATCTGGTATGTGAGTGAGAACTTCCTCCAAATGCAGGATTTCAGCAAGGCGGTAGAGACAAGACTCTAAGTTATCTTTCCAATGTATTTTTGAGGATTGCTCGTAGTAATGCAAATACTCATGGAGCCACTCAACAAAGGCTTGACCATCTTCTGGAGAAGATTGCCAGACGCTGATACCAGGGTTGTGGCGGGTGATGATAAAAGTGAGGAAGGTTAAGGTTTCATCCAGGATGTACCACTCAATGAGGGCAGTTTTGTCATTGGGTAGCAATGTCTGAATCTTCTCAAAGGAGATGATTTCAACCCGTTGAGTCAAGCTGAAGCTGGGTTCTATAGTCTTGAATCGATCCAGCAACTCATTGAGTTGTTGCTGCAACTGATTTAGTTCTTCCTGCAATTCGTAGTCACGGTTCAAGAGTGGGCTATCTTCACCGATGCCAAAGGCGACATTCTGTTGCATACTCTCCATCTGCCGCTGTTTGGCAGTGATTTCCCGACGCAGGTGCTTCAGTTGATTGCAGTCACTTTCTGAAGCGCCTCTGGGGCAGAGGTCGCGATTAGCCAAGAGGTCTACCAAGTTGCGGGCTTTGCTGCGCTCGACGTACTCAATCGCTTTCTCAGGTTGGTTGATTTTAATGTAGGCTTGCACAATTCTGACGTAGGCATCCATCGCTTCTGTCTGAATCTCTTGACGCCGAGTATCAGTACTAGCCCAAGCGCGGCGCAGCTCGACGGCTTCAATAGCAACGCCATACCCCTTAATGGCTTCTTCCCAACGTCCAGCGTTAAAAGCCATGTCGCCCAGGCTTTTTCCAGAGTAGAAGCATTCGATGGGAAAAGCGGTGGGTGTGAAAACTTCTAGAGCTAATTGGTAAGACGCACTCGCATTATCAACCCATCCTTCCTCTGTGTAAGCATGACCCAGATTGTATTGGGTTCTAGCCCATGTTTCTTGAAACTCCTCGCGGGTGTAAACTTTTAGGTTGTCTTGGTAGATTGCAATCGCCTGAGTAATCTGCCCTTTTTTGCGGTATACAATTGCCAGGTTGTTTTGGGTTTCTGTCCATTTTTCTGTCCCACGGCTACGGACTGTTAGAGCCTTTTCGTAAGCTGCGATTGCCTCGTCAATCTGCTCTTGGTCGCTGTAGGCAATGCCCAGATAGTTTTGCGTGTCTGCCCATTGTTCAGACAACCCCTTAGAGCTATAGAAGTTCAGGGCTTCCTTGTGAACTGCGATCGCTTGCTCAATCTGCTCTTGATCTCTGTAGGCAAGACCCAGATTGTTTTGAATAGCTGCCCTTAATTCGGGAAATTCTTCGGGGATATATGGCAGGGCATCTTGGAGAACCACAACTGCCTTTTCTATATTTTGTGGCTTGTCACCGCGAATCCGGTTACGGTAAGCTTCACCCAGATTGTTCTGAATCTTTGCCCACTTTTCTGGAAAAGCTTCGCGGATAAAAACTGTGGCAGCAATCTCGTGACCTGTAATGGCAATCTCCAAGTTATTATCTTTGCTGCCCAATCGGAACTGCTGAATTAGGAAGCTGAAATTCCCAATATCCTCCGCAATGCGTTGTGCTTCCTCTGGCTTTACTTGAGACAGATTAGCCGTTGCCCAGTGGTGCAACAGATGAGCAAAGTTGTCATCCAGCTTGTCTAGGTTCATTTGCAGAAGAGGATACACCGCTTCCAAGTTACCTATGTTGTCCAGGGTTGCCTGCAATACCTGCAAGAGGAAGTCAAGTTGAGAGTCGGAATTAGGGAGTGGGGAAGAAGAGGGGGTTGATGAGGACAATGTCAGTGCCTTAGCTAGCTGACGGGCAACATTGATTAAAAAATCAGCAGCGTTGCGATCGCCCCTCTTCTCCAAAAACTCTGCTACCTGTGCCATTGCTTGCAATAATCCAGCATCAAGCAAATCTTGGTTGGCATTCAAAATCTGCGGTTCCTCGCCAGTGGGACAATTCAGCAGCGCATTGATGAGATTCAGATAGGCTTTGCGGCGTTCTTCGTCCATATTCAGTCATCAAGGTGTAGGGGCGTTAGCGAAGCGGTAGCGAGGAACGAGCGTCAGCATTTGCGCCAATAACTTATCGGGAAGTCCTAGATTTTTGTACGCGAATGCTTCGCCCTGTCTGCGGGAAAACAATCAATCCCAATCCTTCTAATATTCGGGTTTAAATTTAAGAGGATTCTCCTCATCTTCATCCCAACTTAGAGGATTTTCCACAATGTACCGCCTGATGTTTTCATAGGCTTTCTCATTACGAATAATCTCTTCATGATAATTCCGTTGCCATAAAGTCCCTGAATTCCGAGTTATGCGGTTAACTCGGCGTGTTGCTACTGATTTGAAATTTTGAAGAATTGCTCCTATTGAACCGGATTGCGTGCCGCGAGGTGGTGATGTGTCGTTATATCCAGGAAAGGACGAAGCATTCGTGGATGAAGATTGTTGTGGTGTGTTGTTACATTTTGGCACGAATGCTTCGCCCCTACAATTAGGGTTACTGTTATTGTTACGGTTAGAGTTAGAGTTACCAGGGCTGTCGGTAATAACGATAATTCCGTGTACGTGATTGGGCATGACTACAAAAGCATCCAATTCAATTAACGGAAAATGACGGGGTAAATTCTCCCATACATCTTTAACAGTCGCACCGACAATATTTAGATGCATGACACCAGCCTGAATTTCTCCCAGTAAACATCGCCTTTGATGACAACAAATGGTGAAATAGTATGCACCTTCCCGTGTATAGTCATATCCTTTGAGACGAATTGAGCGGCGATGATGTTTTTCCGGGTTATAGTTCATATTTACCCCTTAGATGCGACCCCTTCCACGCGATCGCACTACGGATGAAAATAATCGTAAATCTCTTGCGCCAAACGCGGCCCAATACCTGAAACTTCCGCTAACTTTTGCGGCGTTGCCTCCCGAATATAATCAAGCGAGTGAAAATGCGCTAACAGTTGTTTTTGCCGATGGAAACCAAGTCCCGGAATATCATCTAACCGGGAATGACGTAACTTCTCACTCCGTTGTTGTCGGTGGAACGTCACGGCAAAGCGATGCGCCTCATCCCGCAGACGCCGCAACAGTTGCACGCCTGGTTGTTCTGCATCCGTCGGCAATGGGGTTGACTCACCCGGTAGAAAGATTTCCTCTCGCTGCTTGGCTAAACTCACCACACGCAAATCTTCCATTAAATTCATTTCTTGCAAGACGGCGACAACCGATGAAAGCTGACCTTTACCCCCATCAATCATCACCAAATCCGGCCAATCAGGATTCCCCACTCGCTGTAAGTTTGGGTCGTCTCCATACTTACGAAAACGGCGACGGATGACTTCAGCAAGGCTGGCAAAGTCATCGGAATGACCGGCTTTTACTTCTGGGTTTTTAATCTTGTAATGGCGATAGTGCTGCTTCGCCGGTTGACCGTCAATAAATACGACTTGTGAGGCTACGGCATTAGAACCCTGAATATGAGAAATATCGTAGCCTTCAATCCGGTGCGGCAAGTCTGGCAGGTCAATAATATCAGCTAAATCCTGCATGGCCTGAGTGTTGCGGTCAGCCAATTTCTGGGTGCGCTCTAGTTCATATCTGGCATTGCGCTCTACCATTTCAATCAGTTCGGCTTTGACTTGCCGCTGAGGCACTACAAGGGTGACTTTACGACCTTTGCGATCGCTCAGATATTCCGCCAACATCTCCGCTTCGGGTAACTCATGCTGCACCAAAATCTCTGTGGGAATTTCCACTGAGTCTGCGGCTTGGTAATGTTCTTCTAATACCCGTTGTAAAATTGCCCCCGATGTCCCTGATTGAGCATCAGCGAAAAACCCCAAACGTCCCACCAATCGACCCGCCCGAATCTGGAATAGCTGAATACAAGCATGTTGCTCGTTAGCGGCCAGTGCGATCGCATCCCGCGAAACCGTATCATCCGGTAAGGACACTTTTTGGTCAGCACTTAAAGACCGAATCCCGGCAATCTGGTCGCGAATCCGTGCGGCTGCTTCAAAGTTCAAGGATTGAGCGGCTTGATTCATGGTCTCGGATAAAATATCAATCAATTCCTCCGCTCGTCCCTGAAATACCATGGCAATCTTTTGGATCGTCTTACGATAGTCTTCGGCTGTAATCAGCTGTTGACACACACCCGGACAACGCCCCATATCATAGTTGAGACAGGGACGGTCTTTAAATAATGGTTGTGGACGTTGCCGCATGGGGAAGAGTCGTTTGGCTAGACGCAGAGTGGTGCGAAGTGTACCCGCATCGACAAAGGGGCCGTAGTATTTATCTTTCTCCTTCGCCAAGCGCCGGTTACGGGTGATGAAAATCCGGGGATATTCCTCTGACCAGGTAATCAGAATATAAGGATATTTCTTGTCATCTTTGAGCAGCACGTTGAAGTAAGGTTGATGCTGCTTGACAAGATTGGCTTCTAATGCTAAAGCTTCGGCTTCAGTATCGGTAACGATGAACTCAATCTCAGCGATTTGCCGCACCATCATGGCGATGCGATCGCTAAGTTTTTGGGATTCGCGGAAATAAGAACGAACGCGCACGCGCAATTTTTTCGCTTTACCAATATAGAGGATGCGATCGCTCGAATCCCGCATTAAATACACCCCAGGTTCAGTAGGAATCTCCTTGAGGCGTTTTTCCAAGCGTTCTGGCTCTTTGACGAGTGGCAGGGTTTTAGCAGAGGTCGTCACGAGAAGCTACTTCAATCTGTGAGTGTATCTCTCATGATAGAAAAGGCAGGCTTTTTTTACAGTAAGGTTTCTCCCGCCTCAAGGTGTGGCAAACCCTCAGTCTTCCTTTAGAGCAAACAATAATGTTTTTTGCCAAAAAGGTTGACTTCGCTTCTATGTGGTTTTAATTTTCGTATTCCCTGTTTCAATAGCTTCTAAGTCATAAGCAGAGTTCAGGATAAGAACGAAATCTCCCTTTGAGATGAGGCTTAGGGGGGGGAGCATCCCTGTGCGATTGCAGAGTATGTACTACGGAGCTTTTTTCGGAGATAACCAGAGTTTGATTGATTACGTCAATTCCCAACCCTTAACTAACCCATTAGTCTGTTTGGGGGATGGTCATGATGGGGTGTGG
>JAMPKV010000030.1 GCA_039962225.1 Microcoleus sp. AS-A8 | reverse complement strand
GCTAGCTGACGTTGAGAAATATTGCCTGCCCTGTAAACATCCACAATTTTTTGGCGTATATCCAACGAGTATGCCTTCATTTGTGCCTGATGGAAAATATGCTATCAACCTCCCAAAGTGTACCTCACTAGCTCAGGAAAGGCTATAGCGCCGCAGGTCATGTTCTTTGAACCGCTGAACTGCGAACAGTATGGGTTAGTTTAACTGTTGGAAGACAGTTGTGCTTTCTGACCCTGGTAGCTGTCCAACCTGATGCTGCTGTCCCTTGTGGGCAGGAATAAGGTGCGCTCCCAGCAATAGGCACGTAGACATACTACAGTGATGGCTACCCAATCACCTCCGAGCAAGGAGGAATCCACTCTCATTCTTTTTTCTGACGGCTGAAAGCGGGGGCAAAAACCCCAGGGAGCCGTCAGAAGTTCAAAACCCTTGTCTAGTATTTGTTTAAGGAATTTCGGCAGTTAGCAATTTTCTCTTTTTTCAGGAGATTGAGCAGGAATTTTCGGGAGCCGTCAAAAAGGCTTCCCAAAGGGGAGTATAGATAAGGGTCTAGGTGGGAAGAGTTTCAACAACCATCCCAGCTAGGGGTGGGTTGAAAGGCTGTCCTCAATGTCGAGCGAATAAGTGCACCAATCTGGGTTTCAACAACCATCCCAGCTAGGGGTGGGTTGAAAGTGGCGTGTATGGGCCACGAGAGTTTTTAGTTCAAGAAGTTTCAACAACCATCCCAGCTAGGGGTGGGTTGAAAGCATTCCAACTGGTTGACTCCAACACGAGCTTTATTGTTTCAACAACCATCCCAGCTAGGGGTGGGTTGAAAGGGACATTGCGCTATTTGGACAGCATTCCCCTCGCGTTTCAACGACCATCCCAGCTAGGGGTGGGTTGAAAATGCTACGCTTCTTACGTCTTAATGGATAAACGTAGTTTTCCTATTATTTAAGATTAATGGTGGATTGAAAGGAGCAGAGGACTGAAAATTGATGAGTAGACGATCGATGACAATAATTTGTCACTATTATTTACCTATATAATAATTCGTCACAGCGACACATAATTCGTCTTAACGACACTAATTTGTCACCGATGACATCAATCTGTCACCAACGACAATTAATTAGTCACTGTACAATTTTGAATGCCAGGACGGAGATTTGAACTCCGGACACGAGGATTTTCAGTCCTCTGCTCTACCAACTGAGCTATCCCGGCTTGTTATTTTCGGCGCTTAACTAAAGTAGCAAATTTAACAAGTCTTGGCAACAGTTTTATTCCGGATTAAATCTTAAGGAATGTTAAGGATTATTCTTCATTATGTCTGAATACCTGTTCATACGTTAGATTAATATCAGAATGCATAAGGAAACCATCATGACCACCGTAACTTCCATGAAATGTGCCTGTGAATCTTGCCTATGCGTCATTTCTACCGCTGATGCCGTAGAAAAGGATGAAAAATTGTACTGTAGTGAATCTTGTGCTAATGGTCACACCGATGGTGCAGGGTGTAGCCATCACGGTTGTACCTGCGGTTAATCTTTACTCACAAAAAACTGGAGTGCGATTGAGGCGGGTAGGCCACTCAACCGCACTTTCGGGTTTTGTAATCCTTGCACCGTAGCGTTCAGGGTTCTGTAAAGATAACTGGCGGCGGGGTAAACTTCAGGCTTAACTCACGTCGGCTGAGCCAGAAAAGTGGAAACGCTAATCATTCTCATTCGTTAAGATGGAGTTACCCAGCGATACCTTGTAGAAACACAACCCAAATGACAGCCCACCTTTCAGCTAAAGGGGCTACAGTCAGTCCCGTTCAGGAAATCAAAAATCTCAATTGTCATCCGCCACACCCGGTTGAGATGAATGATGTTGAACGGTTGCAACAAAAAATTCTCAGTACCGAGAAAGCTCAGCGGATGGCAGAATTCTTCAGCCTCTTGGGCGATACCAACCGTCTACGAATTATTTCGGTCTTAGCGATTCAAGAACTGTGTGTTTGCGACTTAGCCGCGATTCTAGACATGAGTGAATCAGCGGTTTCTCATCAGTTAAGATCTTTACGCGCCATGCGTTTGGTGCGTTATCACAAACGGGGTCGCAAGGTTTTCTATCACCTTCAAGATAACCATGTCCTCAACCTCTATAAGTCGGTTGCCGAACACTTGGACGAGACAGATAGCGACAAGTAAGAGTTGAGGACTGAGTCCCAGTATTTCAGGAGACTCATCGGTCGCATCAGGACGTACTCTACTGACTCATGGATTAAAAAGTATTATCATTATCATTATCGTTTGGAATAACGGGTTTCCTAGGGTTGTCCTGGGCTGGGTTTGCCGAGGAATTTAATTTCTTGACAAAAATCGCCTTACATCCCAAAAATTAAAAAATTGATTAATTTTCTCATTAATAGTTAAATAATTTAGATTTCTTGAGCATTGTTAATGGGTGTGAGGATATAAACATGACTTCGAGAGTCTTTTGGCGATCTTGGCTGATCAGTCCAGCGATTTTAGGGGGAGCACTGTTGGTGTCATCGAGTGCATTAGCGGCTGATGGTGCTATTGTCGCAAAGGTTGGGATTGATGTGTCTGAAGCGCCACGGGAGACGGTGACAACCCAGCCGCCAACAGATGAACCTGCGATCGCCGCCACCGAACCCATGCTCGCCGCAAACCCGGAAAGCAAGTTGGGGAACTTAACGTCTGTAGAGACTGAAGCGGCGGTGCCCATCTTTGAGTTGCCTGGGGAGGATAGAGATGTCAATGTACTGGAACCCATCAACCGCTACAACCACAACAGTGAGACTCATTCCCTTGAGTCTATTAATAAAGTTTCTCAGTTAATTCAAGATTCTGCTCAAGAAATTGATGGGAGTGATGCGGGTGTAATAGAACCCAGCCATGAAGATAGCACCGATCCGTTGGAGCAAGTGACAAATGTCTCTCAGTTACGGGATGTGTCTCCAGGTGACTGGGCGTTTGAAGCACTGCGATCGCTCGTTGAACGCTATGGCTGTATTGCAGGTTACCCGGATGGCACCTATCGTGGCAATCGTGCGATGAGCCGTTATGAATTTGCGGCGGGTTTAAATGCCTGTTTGCAACAAATTGAGCGCTTGTTGGGTTCTGGTACAGGTAACTTCGCGACGAAAGAAGATTTGACCACAGTACAGCGACTCATTCAGGAATTTGGCTCAGAATTGGCTAACCTGAGGGGGCGGGTGGATGGGCTAGAAGCACGCACAACAGAACTAGAACTGACTCAGTTTTCTACCACGACTAAGCTCAACGCTCAAGCGATCTTTGCCCTGACAGGTATCGCGGCGGGGGAAAACGCCCTAGGAGGGAAGATCCCCAACGTGACAGCTTTTGGCGATCGCGTTCGTCTCAACTTTGACACCAGCTTTACGGGCAAAGATGTACTTAGAACTCGACTCCAAGCGGTAAACCTGGACTCTTACTCCGGTAGTTCCACCTTTACACCGGAGGGAGATTTGCGATTCGGTGACGCTACCTTTGGCAGTGGTAGCAATAATGATCTTGGCATTGATGCCCTGTTGTATGCTTTTCCCATTGGCGAAAAGACAACTGTTGTGATTGAAGCCAACGCGGGTGCACCGGATGACTTTGCCAATACAGTTAACCCCTTTATTGATGGTGACGGAGATACGGGTGCTCTGTCTAACTTTGGAACTCGCAACCCAATTTATGGTTTAGTGGGAGGGGCTGGCATCGGCATCCGGCATGAGTTCAGCGATGCCCTCGAACTCAGCTTAGGGTATTTAGCCGGTGACGCCGCCACGCCAGATGAAGGAAGTGGTTTGTTCGATGGTGCCTATGGAGCATTGGCACAAATCACCTTCAAGCCGATCAATCAGCTTACTTTAGGCTTGACTTACATTCATTCTTACAACGCCGACCTCACAGCCGGTAGTAATCAGGCTAATCTGCGTTCCGCCTTGGCAGACAACCCCAATCTGCCGGAACGGTTGGCACCCTTTGCAGGATTAGATCTACCCGTTTCCAGTAATTCCTACGGGATACAAGCCTCCTGGCAATTCAGCCCTAAATTTATCGTCGGTGGCTGGGCCGGTTATACGGCGACTCGTACCCTAGCCCCACTCATCGCTAGCGATGGCTCAGGCTCTGTACTGGAGCGGGGAGATATGAGTATCTGGAACTTTGCCGCCCACGTTGCTTTTCCAGACTTGGGGAAAGAAGGCAGTGTTGCTGCCATCATTGTTGGGATGGAGCCTAAAGTAACGGGGGCAAGCCGTTCTCTCAGGGATGCAATTGGCAAAGACTCAGACACTTCATTCCACATTGAAGCGTTCTATGAGTACAAGCTAACGGATAACATTTCGATTACGCCGGGAGTAATTTGGCTCACGGCTCCCGATCACAACTCGAACAACGATGATATTGTGATCGGTGCGATCCGAACTACATTTAGTTTCTAAAATACGGATTTAGTAATAGTCCGTAGAGGTTTTATGTTCTCCAAGGGCAAAACATAGCCTCTGGAAATAGGGGATGGGAAAATGTTTGACGAGGTTCAGGTATCAGACGTGAGCCATTTCCAATTCCCTCTCTCGTTTCTCAAGGTACCTCGTGGATTATAATCAGCCAAATGGCAACTTATTCAACAATCCTCCTCACAGATGGCTCGCTTAAAAATTCTTAACAACTACGATAGCCGTTTTGTTCTGGCTCCAGAAGCCAAAGAAAACTTATTTAGTTTATTGATGAGTGCATCCTTTTTGCACCAAATCGCCGCACAAGGGCAATGTCAAAAGGTTGAATTTACAGAATTACTTTTTCAGCCGGTTCCCTACTCGACAGCCACGCCCAAAGGAATGCCAGCCGAGTTTGAATCCTACCATGCATCGGATGATTACATCATCATTAATGTGCCACCGAATTTTATGTTCAAAGCGAAAATTTTGACCCCCAGCCGCCTCTGCGCGATTTATCGCAAAATCGCCTAAAGGGTTGACTCAAGAAAAAAGTAAAAAATAATTTTGAATTCAAAATATTGAATTCCTTATGGTGTCTGAAACTCAAATATCCTCTCTGGCTGAACTCGACTATATTCCTTACCTGGAAGAAACTGGCAATTTACCTGAAGGATTGCCCGGAAAAATAGGTGTATACGCAATTTTTGATAGTGATAAAACCCTGCAATTCATTAACTATTCCCGTGACATTTATCTCAGTCTAAAACAACATTTAGTGCGTAAACCTGAATCCTGCTATTGGGTTAAAGTACAAACCATCGACCGTCCTAATCGTACCCACTTAGAAAACATTCGAGAAGCTTGGATTCAGGAAAATGGTACGATACCGATTGGCAATGGTTCAGATGAAGCAGCATGGACTCAGCCAATTGATGCCAAATTGACGATGACGGCTCAAGAGAAAGAAAGCTATGAGAAAGGTGATGGGTTGACCCAAGTTAAGGTCTTAAAACAAGTGGCACGGCGAGTTGAATCCCAAATTTTAGAAGCCCTAAAATCTCGTGGTGTGCAAACCGAAATTCGCTTTAATCCAAAGCTGAAAGAAAATGGTTTACTTGACCTGAAATAAAGGCTTATCTCCTTTGGGGGATTCCCCAAAGCTACATATGAGTAAAATTCAGGAAACATCTAGATGTTGAAAGACATCCATTTTTATATCTAGACTTTCCTAAACCGCTCATGACGCCAACGCTGCTCAATAATCGCTATCGCATACTCCGGACGCTGGGAGCTGGTGGGTTCGGTAACACGTTTCTTGCCGAAGATACCTATATGCCTTCGGGACGGCGCTGCGTGATTAAGCAGCTAAAGCCGGTGACACACGACCCTCAGGCTTACAAGATAGTACAAGAGCGGTTTGGGCGGGAAGCGGCAGTTTTAGAGGAACTGGGGGATGGAAACAACCAGATTCCCCGGTTATTTGCTTACTTCTCGGAAGCTGGACAGTTTTATCTGGTACAGGAATACATTGAAGGCGACACCCTGACGCAAAAGGTGGAAAAGGGTGGAGTGCTTTCAGAGAATGAGGTTAAGCAGATATTGATGAGTCTGTTACCGGTGCTGGATTATGTTCACAGCCGCCGCATGATTCACCGAGATATCAAGCCGGATAACGTGATTATCCGACAACGGGATGAATTGCCTGTGCTGATTGATTTTGGCGCTGTTAAAGAAGCGATGAATACACAGGTGAACATACCGGGTAACCAAGCTCACTCGATGGTAATTGGGACGCCTGGGTTTATGCCTGCGGAGCAAGCCGGGGGACGCCCGACGTATACCAGCGATTTGTATAGTTTGGGGCTAGTGGCGGTTTTTTTACTGACGGGTAAACTGCCTCAAGAATTGGAAACAGATGATCGCACAGGCGAGTTTTTGTGGCGACGGACTGCTCCGAATATCAACCCTAACCTGGCAATGGTAATTGATCGCGCGATTCGGTTTAAGGCCAGCGATCGCTTTGCTACACCGAGAGAAATGCTCAACGCCTTACAATCGCGTGACGCTGTTTCCGAAATGGCAACGGTAGCGGTTGCCCCAGGCGGTTTACCACCAACCCCAAACCGCTCAACTCCCCCCATTGCCAATCCTACCCCCGGACAAACGGTTCCTGTCGGCTCAAGTCCCGCCCTTTCAGGAAATGGACGCAAGCGCCTGATTATCGGCGCTTTGGTGGCGGGGAGTTTGTTCCTTGCCATTGTTGGACTGGCTTTGGGCTTAAGGCGGGGGGCTGAACCCGCTAGTACAGTTTCGTCATCTTCTGATCCAAGCTCAGAACGAACCACCACCCAACAGCCCTCATCCACTATACCTTCAGGTTCACAGCGTACCGATTCTGATTCAAGCTCAGAACGAACCACCACCCAGCAACCCTCATCCACTATACCTTCAGGTTCACAGCGTACCGATTCTGCTCCAAGCTCACAACGAACCACCACTCAGCAACCACAGGCGAGGACACAGACTCCACGTTCACAGCCAGAGGAAATCACGCCCCCGCCAGTGCGCCCTGACTCCTCCTCTAAGCGATCGCCCGAAGAGGGTGTCTCCAAGAGCATACCCACTCAAGAACCTTCTCCGTCACAGAGTCAGTTCCCGGCCCAATCCATTCCCGTCCCGTCACCCGAAGCCGGAAACAACAACCAAAATTCTGAGCCGTCTAGAAGGATTCCAGCATTTCCCGCAGGAACACAACAAAGTTATATCAAAGAAGAGTTAGGCCAACCCACAAAGACATCTAAGGGTATGTGGAATACCCGTGCGCTACTTTATGAGGATTTTGTACCCGGTCAGGCCAGTTTAGGATATCTGTATGACCCTGGTTCTGGGCGGGTTCGCCAAACAGAGGTATCATTTTCCGACTCTGTTGAGCTTAAAACGATGTCAAGGACATTAAATCAGTTGCTTAATGGCAACGCCTCTGGGGACATCAGACAAGGGCTGGAAGCGGTATATCAGGAGAAATCTAAACGCTATAGGTTCGTGAGCGGTCGAAACAATAGCCTTAAAGGTGTAATTGAACGTAATGAACCCGGTCGCATTTATGTGGCTGTTTGGGAAGCAGACTTGCATTAACCAGGCACTAGCCTAATGGTTGAGAAACACCCTCATAATTCTAGTAAACAAGTTAATTGACACTCAGAAGACACCTAGATGGTTTTGGGCTACGACCATAATAAGTAGTATTGACTGAACTAAATCGAGAGGGATACCCAATGTCATCGTCACTAGCAGAGCGTCTGAGTGCGGCGCGGCATAGTCGCTTTGTTGGGCGTGGTGAGGAGCTAAAGCTATTTGAGTCAGCGATTCTCCCACAAAGACACGAGCTTATCCTTCAGGGAACGGGTTCTGCTCCGGAACACGCTAACGCCGCAACTGAATTACCGTTTCATATTTTGCATATTTTTGGTCCCGGTGGTGTTGGTAAAACAACTCTACTGAGCGAGTTTACTCGCATCTGTCAGCAAGCCCAAATAAGAGCCGTTTACATAGATGCTCGTAATATTGAACCCGCTCCTGAGTCATTCTTGAGTGCCTTGCGGTTCGTGATGAACCTGACACCCAACGAATCTCCCCTCGAAGTTCTAGCTTCCAAGCTTGAGCGCCACGTTCTTTTAATTGATACCTACGAAATCCTCACACCCCTTGATGAATGGCTGCGGGAAGTCTTTTTGCCCCAATTGCCAGAAACGACTCTAATTGTTCTCGCGGGACGCCACTCTCCCTCATCCGCTTGGAGAGCCGATCCAGGTTGGCAATCTCTTATCCACATCCTACCGTTGCGTAACCTCAACCCAGAAGAAAGTCGCACTTACCTGACTAAGCGACAAGTTCCTACCGCTGAACACCCTTCAGTCCTCGAATTTACCCACGGCTACCCCCTCGCCCTCTCCTTAGTGGCTGATGTGTTTGCACAGAAAGGGGACATTCGCTTTCAGGCTGACGCTGTACCAGATGTGATTAAGGCACTGCTGGACAAATTCGTGCAACAAGTCCCCAGTTCTGCCCACCGAATGGCGTTGGAAGCTTGCGCCTTGGTACGCCTGACAACTGAGACATTACTCGCCAGAATGCTAGGGATGCCCGATGTCCATGAGTTATTCAAGTGGCTGCGGGGGCTGTCGTTCATGGAACCAGGGCAACTGGGGTTGTTTCCTCATGACTTAGCGAGGGAAGTCCTAATTGCTGACTTACGCTGGCGCAATCCTGACTGGTATATCGAACTGCACGGACGCGCCCGCACCTACTACACCAGCCGTTTAGAGCAAACCCAAGGACAAGAGCAACATCGCATCTTGTTTGATTACATCTTTCTCCATCGGGATAATCCAGCAGTCAGACCGCGTTTTACCTGGCAAGAGAATAGTAGTTTGTTAACTGACACGCTGCGACAAACTGACCAACCAGCACTACTGGAGATAGTCACTCAGTATGAAGGTGAAGAGTCTGCGCGTCTTTTGGCGCACTGGTTGGAACGACAGCCGGAAGGGGCGCTGGTGTTTCGCGATGCCCAACAGCAGCCTGCTGGATTTGTGATGATGGTGGCACTACACAAAGCAAGTAGTGAGGACTTGAAAATTGATCCGGCAGCAAGTTCAGCTTGGCATTATCTTCAACAAGCAGCACCGTTAAGAAGTGGTGAAGGGGCAACCCTGTTCCGCTTTTGGATGGCACGGGATACTTATCAAACGGTTTCACCGACTCAAAGCCTGATTTTTATCAACTTTGTGCAGCATCATCGCACGACAGCAGGGCTGGCTTTCACCTTCTTTGCTTGTGCGGAACCGGAAGATTGGGCGGCAATGTTTGCCTACGCGGACTTAGCGCGAATTAAAGACGCTGATTTTGAAGTGGGGGGACGGCGTTATGGCGTGTATGGGCATGACTGGCGAGTGTTGCCACCGAAGGCGTGGCAAGCTTTGCTGGCTCAACGAGAAATTGCCGCTTCAGCGCAGGCGGTACAAACGTCACCTGTGAGTGAACCCCTAGTGGTTCTCTCTCAGCCAGAGTTTGTGGAGGCGGTGCGGGATGCTTTGCAGGGGTTTTCCCGTTCTGATGCGTTACAAAATAATCCGTTGTTGCGATCGCGTTTAGTGATGGAGCAAGTTACGGCGAATGCTGACACTCCAGCACGTATCGCCGCTTTACAGTCTTTGGTACAAGAGGCAGCCCAATCCTTAGAATCATCTCCACGGGATGCCAAAGGCTATCGGGCGCTGTATCACACCTATCTGCACCCCGCACCAACGCAGGAACAGGCGGCTGAGATACTGGATTTGCCCTTCAGTACCTATCGCCGCCACTTGAAAAATGGCATGACGCGAGTAGCAGAAATTTTATGGCATCAGGAGATTAGGTGAGTTGATGCTACGGCGTCTAGTGCAAACTCACCTGATTTAATCGGAAAACTTATGCCTTTGGCACAGGCGGCGTCGGAAATTCGCTCAAGAATGAATGGGGAACGATTTTGGTTTCCATTGGTAGCCCTTTCTCATTGAGTACTGCCATCAGGACGGTGCGGAAGACAGCCGCGTGCATCGACTCCACAGGCATGATTGTGGCAGCAACATTCTTGGCAGCATCTGTCGTCAACTTGCTAGTAACATTCTCCAGGTATGCCTTGGCTGCAATCATTTCCAATGTCAGGGCGTATCTGAGTACCTCCGCTTCACCGCCCTTCAAGACGTTCTGCGGAATGGGAAAGGTGCCCAGATTATCAGTACTGATGGGGGTGCCTCTGAACTCTCGTGAAACAATCTTTTTGAGCTGATCGCGGTGATTGGCATGATCGCCAGCAAACTGCACTGCCACATCCAGAAATGCCTTAGTCGGCAATAACTTGTTTTCTGCTGCCGCCGTATAGGTGTTGATGGCTTTCTGTTCCAGCGCGATCGCACCATTGAGGATTTCGATATCGCCTCTTCGGTTTTGGCGTGAACCCTGTGCATCAGCTTTGCTGCCACTGCCTAGAGCGATCGCCAAAGCGCTGGTAGCACCTGTAAAAAGCCCTAGCTTGAGTAACTGGCGTCTTTGGGAGGAAATAATGGTGGTTTTTGGGTTAATGTCACTCATGTTTCTTGTCTCGTTCTTAAAAAGGGGACTGGATGGCAGTCCGAGCTATATATCTCTGCTACCAATTGCCCAATGGCTGGAAAGTTAGTCTCACTCTAAGGGAGACGGTTGCTCATCTTCCAGACCAAAAACTGCTCATTTCTTGTTCAACTACAGCTGAGCACGCCTCACTATTCATGTAATTACAGCCCCGTAGCAAAGTCAGGAGCGCCGGAGCTAGGGAAATAACTCATAACTCAGCCGAGCTATTGTTATTAGTAGGGCAGGCTAATACTGATACCTAGCTCATCAATAATCAATGAAAAATTAGCAGTCAATGATTAGTTACAAAACAAAAAAAATATTGGCCTTAATAGCCCTTATCGTTCTGAGTATTTTACTGATTTTATTCCCTCAACCTCAAAACCTTTTATTAGCCAGAGAATCACCCTACATAACTACATTGAACGAAGTTTGGCAAGAGGTAAATGACCATTTCTTTGACCCCAACTTTAATGGAGTGGATTGGAAGGCCAAGCGAGAAGAGTACGAGAATCGGCTCAAGCCAGCTCAGTCTTTAGAGGAAGCCTCACTTGTGATTAATCAAATGCTCTCCGAACTCAAGACTTCTCATACTCATTTTTATACTCAACAAGAGCCAGCCTATTATCAATTACTCGGTATTTTTAATAGAGGTTCTTTTAGAAAAGAACTTCAGAAAATTTTCCCCAATGGAAAATTAGACTATACGGGAATCGGCATCTTTACTAAAGACATCAACGGAAAAACATTTATTTCGGGGATTCTAGAGGGTACCCCGGCTGCCCGAACTGGGTTGAAAGTAGGAGACGAAGTGATAGCCGTTCATGGCAAAGCGTATCAGCCGATTCAATCTTTCCTTGACAAGGCAGAACAAGAAGTGAAGGTATCGATTCAAGAGAGTCCTGACCCAAAAAGCCGCAAAGATGTAACTGTAATTCCCAAAAAGCTTAACCCGGATACGCTTTTTTTAGAAGCGATGCGGCAGAGTATAAAAATTATCGAACGCAATAGTAAAAAAATCGGTTATGTGCATATCTGGTCGTATGCGGGTGACCAGTATCAGCAACTCTTAGTTGAAGAGATTGGCTATGGCAAACTTAAAGATACAGAGGGTTTGATACTCGATCTCAGGGATGGTTGGGGCGGAGCCGAGCCAAATTATCTAAATATTTTTAATAAACAAGTTCCGGGATTGACTCAAATGAGCCGTGATGGAGTAAAAAGAACCATCGATCTGCAATGGAGAAAACCCGTTGTCATGGTTGTCAATAACGGCTCAAGAAGTGGTAAAGAAATTCTGGCTTATGGCTTTAAAAAATACGGGCTGGGAAAATTAATTGGGACAAAAACAGCAGGGGCTGTTGTGGGGGGCAGCCCCTTTCTCTTAGAAGATGGTAATCTCCTCTATCTGGCTGTAGTCGATGTTTGGGTTGATGGAGAACGTCTGGAAGGAAAGGGTGTTATCCCAGATATTGAAGTTCCTTTTCCGCTAGAGTACGCTCAGGGAAAAGACCCTCAATTCAATAAAGCCGTAGACGTTCTATTAGAACAACTTTAAATGCCCTTTCATCCTCAGGTTCACTCTGTTTAAGAATTTCTTGGATTGGGTGAAAATAAAAGACTCATTCTACTGTTCTTTCTGCTCAATTCCTGGGGACGAATTGGCAACGAGCGGAGCGGGAAGTGAGGGGATACTTGAGTCTATATTCTCCAGGTTGTTGTTTGAGTCTAATTGAGTCTGTGGGATTGACTCAGGAGTCACCAACTCTACCTTATCCTCCTTAAGCAAAACCAGTGGAGCCGAGGGCTGATGGGTTTGGGATGTTGAATTAGGCGACAATTCAGTATTAGTGGCAGAGGGTGGCTGCTGCAAATGCTCACTGAGTCGTATATTAGCAAGTGCTATGTTTTGAGCCATGACAGCCTGCGTAGCTGTTTTGATCTCGTTATCCGACTCCACCGCTTGACTAATATACCCTTCTACATCTTGTTGGATGATATTTTCGACGTTGCTAGCAAAAGTCACATAGGCTTCTTCATGACTTTTAGCATCTTTATAAGGACCCGTTAACTGAAAGAATTGCCAGCCGTGAATCTTCATGTTCTCAGCGGTGTTACGATAGCGACGGTAGTTCTCACCATAATGAAAGAATTCTTCTACAGCGGCGCTGATAGCAACCGCTTGACTTAAGCCAAATGCTGTCCAGCCCAAGAGATGTCTTAAGTTTTGCTGTGAAACATTCCCATTATTGGCGCTGACGACAGCCGGAACAAGAACACCTCCGATAATCGTAATCAGTCGCAGGGTATTGTGTCGCGTCCGAGATTTAGTCGCTCGACCTTCTAGCCACAAAACTTGATCCAGCCAACGGCTTTTCATAAACCGTTTCTGCAAAGAAGGTAGCTCGATTTCCTCAATCAGCTCACTCATTTCTTGCTTGAGATAGTCATTATACGTGTTCTTTTTTGGCATGGCGTACTCCCTGGTTTGAGTAGTTAGTTAGCTACTTAAATATGGAAATTGTTGACTCCAACTACGTCCGCGTCCGTTTT
Source organism: Microcoleus sp. AS-A8 (assembly GCA_039962225.1). Classification (NCBI taxonomy): domain Bacteria; kingdom Bacillati; phylum Cyanobacteriota; class Cyanophyceae; order Oscillatoriales; family Microcoleaceae; genus Microcoleus; species Microcoleus sp. AS-A8. The sequence continues at coordinate 61,911 of JAMPKV010000030.1, read as the reverse complement.
GATATTTCTAGCTCTGAGTCGGTGGTCGTTAAATATGTAGTAATTTAGAGAGAATCTCTTTAATCACCGCCGTTAACCGAGCGGGATGTTCAAGCAAGGCGATCGCTTGCATCTTCCCTGATGCGGCTAGCTGTTCTGCTCTTTGATCGGTCGCTTCTCCACGCAGCGCAGCCGCTAATTTATCCGCTGTTCGTCCTGTACCATCCAACGTGACCACGGGTCGGTCAGCTTCCACACTGGAGGATACATCTAGAAAAGTTATTTCACCGCCGTTGACTACGATGGTGGCGGAGGGAAATCCTTGAGACAACACACTGGCAATGTGGGCTATCCAAGGCGATTCATCGCCCCAATTTGTGCCAGGAACAAGGATGAAGTGTGTGTGGTTTGGCTCCAAGGGGGCTGCATCCGAGTTGGGAGGAGGCACATCCGGGAGAATGACTGTGCCGAGTGCCGCTACGCCAATCAGAGGAAAAGTTCCACCCATTTGAGTCCTAGCTTGACCCATAAACCGCATAATCCCGGCGTCAGTGCCACCATCCACAACCGCCACTCCCAGTTCTTGAGCCAGCGGTGCAATCTCTTCGAGGAACAGCTGTTGCAGTCGGGCTTTGTCAGCTTCGCCAATCCCACTCGCGCCACCCACCAGCACTAACGTCGGACGAGTCCTGTGAAGACCGATTGTAGGCAAGGCTTCGGACAATTCAACGAAGGTATGAACTTGAATGGCTTTAGCACAGAGTTGATTAGGGAATGTCAACTTACACAGTCTTTCCATAGGAATGGCAATTAAAGATCAGAGGTGTAGACACAAGTTTAACTGGCGAGGAAAGACGATTTTTAGGATTAATTTCTTAAGAAAACCTAGACATTAGGGAAGTATGAGCATTTTTCTAAAAATGCGAGGGACGCGAGCCTCTGTAGGAGGTACTAGCTAACGCGTCCCGTTACCCTATGGCAACTTACGCCTCCCCGATGCGCTCGCTAACTCTCTTGAACTTGACCCGCCATTTCTATTGTTTTGGGAAACTCTACGACTTTTTCATTCATCTTCCAATAATCAAACTTCGTTGTATCGATATGTTCGACAATTCCTCCCAGTTGGCGTACTTGTTGAACCATATCCCCCGTGCCGCCAGGAGCGTCACCGCCTTTGCCATTCCACAACACAACCAGTCGCACTCTCTCAATTCCGTACATTAACGTTGAGTAAAGCGCCCAGCGATTGTTGCGCTCATAGGGATTATCTCCTTCAGGCACAGCTCCCAGGCGTTCGGGTTGAAAGTGGATGGTTACATTAGGATGCTTCTGGATAGCATAGAAACGTGCAACCCAATTATCCCCGGCAAAACTGACTGAATCTTGAATAAACTCGGCCTGAGAAAATGACAGAAATACTTCAACTTTGATATTGCGCTCCAAACAAGCTTCAATAAACAAAATATCTCCACCACAAGCCGCTCCCGGTGCGATCGCCATCGATCCTGAACAAGCATTTAACTTATCCAATACATCCTCAATTTTTTGACGAGCCTCGCCTTCCATGTCCGCAGGGAAACGAGGCTGTGCACGATTGGGACTATCAATCATGTGACCGGAGAACAAGAACACTGATGCCGGTTCATTGTTGGTTGTGTCTGCAACCGCTTCCTCTTGGCCTTCAAATCGCTCAAGTTCTGCTTGGATCACAGCGATGCCAGCCTCAACATAGTCTGTGCGGAACGAGAGTGCCTGCAATAATTTCAGTTGCTCTAGAGTCGATTTCAAGGCAAATTTGTTTTTCCCAGCCAGGGTAAAGGCTTTTTTGTAAGCTTTCATTACCTGTTTCGAGTGCTCAGCCGTGCAGACGGCGAAATCAGCTAAACAGACAAAGACCCAAAAATCATTGGATTCCCGTTGAGCCACACTGTCTAAGGTAAATTGAACCGCTCCTTTGAGAGAGGGCAACTGTTGCCGAATGGCTTCATCTTCTAAGTCACCATCTGCTTTAAGCTTCTTCACTAGGTCTTCTAAGACGCAGGACAAAATTAGGGCACTGATTCCGGAGTGGTAATGGTCTTGATTTAAGCGATAGCCTTTGAGGTAAGTCTTAATCGCTTTTCTGAGTAAGTGAGCCGCTTCGTAAGCCTCTTCTAATCGCTCTTGCTCATTTTTGATCTTGAGCCATTCATCCCGCCACATTTCTGTGTAAATGCCAGCTAAATAAAACAACGCTTTGATATTGTTCGGTTCATCCTGGAGCAACCCCTCCAATTTCACGATCGCTTCTTCGGATTGCTTCAATCGGCTCAGGTGAAACGCTTCTTCCAGTCGGAATTCGGAATTTTTTCCATTAATCTTCAGCCCTTGGCGATATTCTTGGAGAGCGAGGGCATGATTCCCCAAGTTCTTTAAGGCTTTCCCTGCATCTGCGATCGCTTCTTCTTTAATCAGAGGATTGCGGACTTCTTCTGTTAACAACAACACATCCCCAATCCGCTTTTGTCGCTGAGCAATCAGGACTAGCTCTTGCCACTCCTTGTACTCCTGCCAGTAGCCAGTTGCCAAGGGAGTTCGTAGCGCTCTGCGATCGGGTTCTTCCAGACCTGCTAGTAATTGGAAAATCGGACTGTGAATTCGATTTTCATCTGACTCCCAGGTGGCACGAGCTATTTTGACGATCGCCTGTTTATCTTTCTCCAGGTGTTTGGGGTCAGGGCAACCATTTTCATCGCATTGATAAGGGATCGTGCGAACGTTGAAAATGTCGTAAGGCATGTAAGCCCGACCGCACTGAATATGAACTAAACCCCGCTTCCGCAAAGCGTGACGAACACCCAATTCATAATAAACATTGGCATTATCAATGCTTAGGTCAGTGAGTACCAAATCCGCCAGCAATAGCTCCTGGAACATATCAGTCAAGATATCGCCGCTCACGGTTTCTTCATCCGCTCTAAACGACTCAAATCCTGCCTCTTCCAGGGCTGGCTTAATTAACTGTTGATAAATACTATTGAAATCAATCCAACGTCCATCAGGGCCTTTTTTTCGACCAAAGGGCATCACTACAAAGGCATGTGGTAAGTCTTTTTTATTTTGTTTCTTGGGTTCTTGCTTTTCCGGCTTAACAACTTTAACTTCTACAGGCTCTTCGGGAATAACCTCTGTTTTAGCCGGTAAAATTTCGAGTTGAGTTGATTTTTCGGGTAGCAGACTTTGCTCAATCTTACTCAAAACAGGCTGACTCATCACTTGAGTCACCATATCGTTAGGTTGAGTGCGTAACTCAATCACAGCCTCACGCATTTGGTTGATGTCTTGGTTATGCTGGCTCCAGAGGACTTTTTCGGTGGCAATGACTAATTTAAAAAATTCAGCCCCTGTTTGTTCGGGTGGCCTTAAACTTTGCCAATGGTCGCGAATAATATTAAGTTCCAGAATGAGCTGGTTATAGTTTTTGACCACCGAATCCAGCCGACTTACTTCCAGCCAAATGATTAACGCCGTTCCCAGTGAAGTCGTGAAGGCGACCCAAATGTTAAGACTACCACTGAGGGCTGGGAGAAATGCACTCAATGCCCCGAACGCCAAAATTGCAGCCTGTAGACGAGTTCGGGTTTGGTATATATCCTCTAATTCTTGAGAATAGGACTTGAGGGGAGCTTCTAGGCGATCGCGCAAGTAGTCGTCCGGTGCCAAATCAGTTAAAACCGAAACGCTGTTTGACTCGTTATCCGGATAATCCGGCAGAATTTCACCCGTGTAAGGTTTGATCATCCAATTGCTGCCAATCGTCTCCACCACTTGGCGCTGAATCTGACTCACCCGTTCTAAAAGCCACTGATGACGCTGGGGTTGTCCTTGCAGGAGAGTCCGGTATAGGTAAATCTCTTTTCTAATTTCCTGGGCACCTGTTCTAAAAACCCGCCAGTATTGTCCCTGCTGTAGTCTGTTGGCAAAGACTAACATCACCGAACCAATTAGGGGGACTAAAATCAAGCTGGCTCTTAGCACCTGGCCTACAGGTGATACCATCAGACTGCTATCAAGCCGAGACGTGAGGATAGCCAGGAACGTGGCAACTACTGCCAGAGCTATAGCCCAACCACGCAGTTTCAGATATTGCTGATAGGCGGATTCAGCGTTCGTTTCCATTTGAGCGTAACGCTGCCAAGCTGTTTCTAAGGCTAAAGATTGAGCTTTATCCAGGCTCTCTATTGGATTTTGCATGATGGTAAGTTTCTTTATTAAATGATCTGCTGTCCCAAATGGCTATGGGGTCTGAATCTTAAAGACCAGTAGAGCATCCCACTACACTAGAACACCAAGCGAGTCATCATTGTGAGCGCTCAAGACGGTCTTTACTCACGATGGAATCAGCAGGAAGCTACGTTACTTCAGTGCGCCCACGAATGCGGAGAGACCGACTTTAGTGGCAGTGACAAGGGTATTGCCATCGGTACTCAACTCGACGCAACACGTAACTTAAGTTTATTATTCATACATCCCCCCGAAGACGTAATTATGGAGCTATTGCCTAGGGTAATCTGTCTTTTTTTGATTTGGGGAAAAATACAGGCTTCTTGTGAGTGCAAAGCCTTGCTCTAAAAAGATTTTACGTCTTGAGCCATGTTTTTTCTTGAGGACACTGAGTTGTAATCGGGAGAACGCCACACAGCCGTGGGCTGAGTCAAACCATCGCAGAGATAGCGATCGCTTTCTTCTATCTTGGCATCGGTTGTGAGAAATCTACCTGTAGCGTGCGTCAGCTAGGCAGCCTTAACTATAGGACAATAAGGCTGTAGCAAGTCCGCAGGTGATGAGCGAGGTTATTGTGACCGCATTTTTATTTATAACCGATTTGGACAATACCTTAGTGGGTGATGATAAGGCCCTCAAAGAACTCAAAAAGCAACTTAGTCAGCATCGCCAAGAATACGGCACGAAGATCGTCTATGCCACAGGGCGATCGCGCAGTATTTACCACGACCTGAAGCGTGAGAAGCAACTGTTAGATCCAGATGCTCTGATCGCCTCTGTGGGTACGGAAATTTATGATGAGGATGGTCAGGAGACTCCCGATCCAGCCTGGTCAGACAAACTGGCTCAAGGTTGGAATCGAGACTTAATCGTGGCAACAGCCGCCCATTATTCTGACTTGGTTCCTCAACCCGACTCCGAACAGCGTCCGTTTAAAGTCAGCTATTATCTAACGGAAGAAGCCGCCGTGGAAGTACTGCCTCAACTGGAAGCGCTGCTGGCTGAGCGAGGTCTTGATGTTAAGTTGATCTATAGCGGGAGTAAAGACCTCGACCTTCTACCCCGCCATGCTGACAAAGGGTTAGCTGTACAGTTTCTGAAACAAAAGTGGGGATTCGATAGCACACAAACGGTCGTATGTGGCGACTCAGGAAATGACATCGCCTTATTTAGCGTTGGTGAAGAACGGGGAATTATTGTCGGCAACGCACGACCGGAACTGCGCCAGTGGTACGAGGAGAACCCAGCCGATTATCGGTATATGGCTCAAGCGCACTGTGCTGGTGGAATTCTCGAAGGCTTGCACCACTTCGGATTCTTGAACAGTTAGATAAGAGTTGTAGGTTGAAGGTTGGTTGGGGTTGAAGGTTTGCAGGTTACGAGTTAGAGTGTTCAACCGACGCTACGCGTTACACAGAGGTTAAGCCAACGCCTTCTGCTAAGGCGTACCATCTTCAAACCTTTAACCTTCAACGTTCCAACCTTCAACCCTGTGACTCATGATCAGCTATCTCAAGGGGACTGTCGCAACGATTCAGAAAAGCAGTGGCAATCGCGTCACGCTGATTTTGGACGTGAACGAAATCGGCTATGAATTGCAAATCCCTAAGCGTCTGTCACAGGAACTATTAGCGGCGTCAGAAGGGAAGGTGCAAGTCTTTACCCATTTGCAAATTCGGGAAGATCAACAAGTTCTGTATGGGTTTGCCTCCGCAGCAGAACGGGATTTATTTCGTCAGTTGATTGGCGTGAGTGGAATTGGGGCGCAACTAGCGATCGCACTGATTGATACTCTGGGACTACCCAATTTAGTGCAAGCGATTGTGACGGGCAATATCCGCGCCTTAGCCAAAACTCCGGGTGTAGGGAACAAAACGGCTGAACGCATTGCTTTAGAACTGAAAACCAAGCTAGCCGAATGGCGTCAGCTAGCCGGAGTGAGTACACCCGCTTCTGCGACTGGGCCATCCCCAACCATTCTAGAGGATGTGGAGATGACGCTACTGGCTTTGGGTTATGAGAACAGCGAAATTAGCCAAGCGCTAGAAGCCGTTAGCCAGGATACTTTAATAGCGAAAAGCAAAAATCCAGAAGAATGGATTAGAAGTGCGATCGCTTGGTTGAGTCGGTGATGCTCATGATGTTAGCGAAACTCCTGGCAAAATGTTTGCCTATGTCCTGGTTAGCTCACAGATATAGGATTATGCAGGTATTTGGCTAAATTGCTAATGGAGGATTTTTTGATGCGATCGCATTTTGAGATTGGGCGAATTTAGGCGATCGCATCTCTATAGGTACGATAATATCGTGCCCTTACCCTTATTTTTTTTTAACGCCTGCGACGCTTATTTTTCCCACGTTTAACGGGTTCTTCCTCATCTTCAAATTGGCTCAATTTCTGACTGACTTGGGCAAAAACATCGGGTTGTAGATAAGGATAATCACTCACAAAACGGTTCAGACTAGGGATATAAATATCCGTTGTCTTAACAATATTCCTCAAGTCAGGTTGATAGGACAATACCAACATCTCCGCGACTTGACCGGCAGCAATTCCCTTATGGATGCGCCGCAGAGGAACTTGTACTCGTGTCCCGAATCCGTTTTCGTCCTCCACTTCTACATTGAGGCGTCGTTCCCGGTTTTCAACGATGACTAACTCACCGCTATTATTCACCGTTTCTTCTTTACCAATCAAATCCTCTGTGACATATACATCCACCACTTCACCGCGCCAGAAGCCACTGTATGGGTAGCGGCGAATCTCCATATTACGCATCGTTGCCCAGTAAATTGGCCCCCATAGCCAATAAAGCCCAGCAACGATACAGAGTAACAAGATTAAGCCATCAAAGCTACTGCCAAAAAACACTCTTAAAAGCGACACTCCGACGACGGAAAGTAAAGAAATTAAGAGTCGTTTTAAGAAATCCGGAAACTTCCCCCAAAAGTAACCGTACTGGGGGCCGGTAGCAAGGATGGGAATGATTTGTTCAAACTTCTGGCGGGTGATGGGAACTAGCATAGTTAGCGTTTAGAGGATTTTTTCTAATCCGTAGACAAGGGATTTAAGTTGGGTGACTTTGCGAATGGCGAGCAGCACTCCAGGCATGTAACAAGATCGATCTGAGGTGTCGTGACGCAGGGTATAGATTTGACCGGGTGCGCCAAAAATGACTTCTTGGTGAGCAATTAATCCGGGCAGGCGGACACTGTGAATCCGAATATTTTCTTCGGCTACACTTCCTCTAGCACCGGGTAATTTTTCGGTTTCTTTAACAACGGCTGGATTAAATGTTTTTCCTAATTCAGCTAACAGTTGGGCGGTTTGAACGGCAGTCCCACTGGGGGCATCGGCTTTTTGATTGTGATGGAGTTCAATAATTTCAACGTGGTCGAAGTATTTGGAGGCTTGAACAGCAGCTTGTTGAAGTAATACCATCCCAATGGAGAAATTAGGAATTAGTAAGCAACCTGTGCTGGCTTTTTCGGCAAAGTCGGCGAGGTCTTGAATTTGTTCTGGAGACATGCCAGTGGTACCGACAACAGGGCGAACTCCGTAGGCGATCGCAGACCGAACATTGTCATAAACGCTATCAGGGTGAGTAAAATCAACCATGACCCCCTGTACTTTTTCCTGGGTAGCCAGCACTAAATTCGCTTGTAGGTCGTTGAGCACCGGAATTTCCAGAGGGCCACATCCGATCACTTCACCAATATCTTGACCGATGTATTGGGGATTGCGCTCGATCGCACCCACTAAGGTCATATCCTCGGCTTGGGAAACCGCCTTAATGACCTCGCGGCCCATTTTGCCACAAGCTCCGTTGACAACGACTGGGATAGGAGACTGATTCGACATAATTTAAGGATATCCTTAGGAACAATCAAGCGAATTTTAGACTATAGTTGGCAGCCAGCGAAGCAAATCGCTCTGAGACTCATAGAAATTGGGACGTCGGAATTTCCCCATTGGACATGAAGGGTACGATGACTTGTCAGGACAAGCATCGCCAACTGTGAAATTAAGAGGCAATTGCAGTACATTTACATATAGGCGTAAAAATGTTTGTGGGAAACAGATCTTTTGGAACGAATTGAGGTCGCCGAAACTGTCCCCCTTCCGGTGGCAGCCGTCTGGGAAGCTCACGAGGATGTACAGCTCCTAGAACGCATCGCTCCACCTATCCTTTCAGTTCGGCTCAAGGAATCTAATATTGTTTGTGGTTTAGGCACTCACTTGCCTCTGAGGTTTGAACTGTTCGGTTTAGGAATGGACTGGCGAGTTCAAATCACCCACTGGGACCCACCTGTCTGTTTTAAAGACGAACAGGTAACAGGCCCTTTCCGTGTCTGGGAACATACCCATCAGTTCATGGCGATTACGGCTGAATCAACCCGCATTGTGGATGCTGTCAAATTTGAGCTGAATCCTTTACTCGATAGTACAGTAATTCGCTGGGGTTTAGAGGGAATGATTAAAATGCGGATGCAAAATCTGAAACAGGCACTGAGTAGCCACATTACCCAGTAATCCGGAGCCAGAAGTCATTTTTTGAGAGTCATGTGCAGAGTTTCCAGATTTTTACGGGTGGCAAGTGTCAGGGGATGATCGACCCCTAACTTTTGCTCACAAATTTTCAAGGCTTGCATAGACAAGGGTTCGGCTTCTGTGTATCGCTCCTGAGCATAATAACTCCATGCCAAAGTTTGTAACTTGGTAACCAGATCGGGATGATCTGAGCCAAGGTAGTTTTGCGTGAGTGAGAGACATTGCTCCCACCAGGGTGTGGCTAAGTCATAGAACCCTTGACTTTGATAAAACCAGCCCAAGCCTTCTAGGGATTGGATTAAATCTTCATCACTTAAATATTCTGGTAGTGTTGTAGCGGCTTCTGCTATGTGGGGGATGGCAGAAGTCACAGCCTCTATTAAATCACGGTTGGGTGAGTCAGGTATTTGCTTGGCTACAGCAGCCATGACTTGACAAAATGATTCTTTTAAGTTATTTTTTTGTTCTAATTCTGCTAATTTATCTCGCCATAACTCCCGAATTAGCGGATGCAGTTGGTAAGTTTCTTCTCCTATACATTGCAGGAGATGTAGCTGTATTAATTGGTGTCTAGCTGATTTTAAATTTTCCAGTAGCGCTGTTATCAGATTTTCGATATTGGCTTCTGAATCACTGGGCGAAATATCCAGTAATTGTCCTAATAAAGCCCCTGGTAGGTATAGCTGACCGTATACACTTTCCACTTGTGTCCAAGGAATAGGAGCTGAGGCGAATATACTAAGCAAATAGCCTAATTCTTGCGCCTCTTTATCTAAACGCTTCCAACTTAATTCAAAGGCTGCGGCTAGACTCAATTGAGCTGTTAAATTCTTGTTTGTGTTATTTTCATCTTGGATAAAAAACTCGTGAGTAATGCGTTGTTTCTGCCCGTGTAATTGGGTTTTAGAGCCACGTTCAAGGCGCGATCGCATCTTTTCTAAGGATAGATTTGGCTCTTGTTCTAGATATCGCCCTACTAACTCTATTCCTAAGGGTAAGTAACCCAGTAGTTCACACAGATGTTGGGCTACGGTTAACCTCTCCCCCTGCCCCTCTCCTATAAGGAGAGGGGGGACAGACGCGGAAGTTCGGTTCGCCTTAACCTTGTGTTTGCTTTGTTGGCGTTTAGAGTCCATTCCAAAAGGTTTGCCCCTGGTATCTTTCACCCGGTATTTGCCAATGCGCGATGCTAATAATTCCAAGGCGGCAGGTGGTGTGAGAACTTCTAAGGGTAGCATCTGTACTGATGTTTCCAGTTGCAGCTTTGTGGTTATGAGTACTTTAAAACGGGATGAGGGTGGTGGTAGGTAGGGCTGTATCTGGGAATAGTCAGTGACATTATCAATGATGATGAGAACCTCCCCATCTTGCCCTTGGGAAGGGAGGGTAAGCAGAGATTTCCAGTGCTGCCAGCAATACTGAACTTGAGTGGTGGGAGTTAGCTTATCGGGGATAGTGAAATGGGGGAAATGGACTCGCGCAAATTCTACAATCTGCACTCCTAGATCAGAACGGGCAAATAACCAGCAGACGCCGCCTGTGTAATGGTTTAAATTAGCCTTGGCGTATTGAATGGCTAATTCGGTTTTACCGATGCCAGTGATACCCGTGACTGCAACTTGCTCATGTTCCTGTAATAGTTGGTGTAAAGTTTCGAGTTCCTTGTCTCGCCCGACAAATTGGCTGACTCCACTTTGGGGAATAGTATCGTAGGGGTAGGGTAATGCGGGGCTACTTCCGGCTGATGGTGATATGTTCTGGCTATTCTGGCTCATGCGCCCAATCCTTGCGTCTTTATCTAGGCTATCAATTTAATTATTTATGCAACTACAAACACAGAAACGCTACTATACTCCAGAAGAATATTTAGAACTTGAGGAAGCGGCGGACTATAAAAGTGAATACCGAGATGGAGATATCGTTCCTATGACAGGAGGAACAACGAATCACAATAAAATTGCTGGGAATTTTTATGCTTACTTGAAGTTTGGTTTAAAAGGGCAAAAATACGATATCTATATTGGTGATGTGCGGTTATGGATACCTCGTTATCGCCAGTATACTTATCCAGATGTGATGGTAATCCAGGGGGAACCTATCTATACGGGAACGAATACAACGACTGTGATGAATCCCTTGCTGATTGCTGAGGTGTTATCGAAGTCTACTAAAAATTACGACCAAGGCGATAAGTTTTTATATTATCGGTCAATTCCTGAGTTGAGGGAATATATTTTAATCGACCAATCTCAATATCATCTGATGCAGTATGTGAAAACGGCTGAGGGGCAATGGCTGTTTACTGAGTTTGAGGCTGAAGATTCGGTATTATCTCTCCAATCGGTAGATTTTAAAATTGCTTTTAACGACCTTTATGAAAGTGTTAATTTTGCCGAAGGTGAGGATTGATGCTTCTCAGCCTAAGCGCGATCGCTTCGCGCTGCCCCTTGGGGATAATCGGCTTTTTTGTTTCAACGGTAGGGGCGTAGCATTCGGAGGATAACCTTTGAAACTAAACCAAGATTTACCTATCCGAATGCTACGCCCTGTCCCGCGATCGCCAATAACATTTGTACAGAAACATGGGGTTTGCCTACACACCTTGAGGGCGAAGCATTTGGATACAAGAATTCAGGCTGATTAAGTTCAATTGTCGTCCAAATGCTGACGCTCCTTCGTCGCTACCGCTTCGCTAACGCCCCTACACCCATATAAGACAACTGCAATCCGTGCATCCGTGCTTATCCGCCTCGTGCCACCCCCTCCAACCGCAAGAAATGCACTCGCCCCGACGCCTCACCTGCTACAATTTTTACCCCATCCGGCGCAACGGCACAGCAGAATAACGCACTATCTCCACTAAAACTGGCAATTTCCGTCCCACTCTCCAAATCCCAGATTTTGAGGGTGTTATCGCTGGAAGCAGAAACCACTTGTTTCCCGTCGGGGGTGATAGCGACTGCCTGTACCGAGTTGCTATGTCCAGTGAGGGTTAATCGTTCAGCTCCACTGTGCAAATCCCAGACTTTGAGGATGTTATCCCATGAAGCAGAAACCACCTGTTTCCCGTTGGGGGTGATGGCGACTGCCCGTACCGAGTCGCTATGTCCGGTGAGGGTGAATCGTTCAGCTCCACTCTCCAAATCCCAGACTTTGAGGGTGTGATCGTCCGAAGCCGAAACCACTTGTTTCCCGTCGGGGGTAATGGCGACTGCCTGTACCCAGCCGCTATGTCCAGTGAGGGTTAATCGTTCAACTCCACTGTGCAAATCCCAGACTTTGAGGGTTTTATCCCATGAAGCAGAAACCACTTGTTTCCCGTTGGGGCTGATGGCGACTGCCCCTACCGAGTTGCTATGTCCGGTGAGGGTTAATTGTTCAGCTCCACTCTCCAAATCCCAGACTTTGAGGGTGTTATCAAATGAAGCAGAAATAATGAGTTTCCCGTCGGGGGTGATGGCGACTGCCAGTACCCAGTTGCTATGTCCGATGAGGGCTAATTGTTCAGCTCCACTCTCCAAATCCCAAACTTTGAGGGTGCTATCGCTTGAAGCGGAAACCACCTGTTTGGTGTCGGAGGTGATGGCGACTGCCTGTACCGGGCGGCTATGTCCGGTGAGGATGAATTGTTCGGCTCCAGAGTGCAAATCCCAGACTTTGAGAGTGTTATCGTCTGAAGCGGAAACCACCTGTTGCCCATCGGGAGTGATGGCAACTGCCTGTACCCAGAAGCTATGTCCAGTGAGGGTGAATTGTTCGGCTCCACTGTGCAAATCCCAAACTTTGAGGGTGTTATCCAATGAAGCAGAAACAATGAGTTTCCCATCTGGGGTGATGGCGACTGCCCGTACAGAGCTGGTATGTCCAGTGAGGGTGAATTGTTCGGCTCCAGAGTGCAAATTCCAGACTTTGAGAGTGTTATCGTCTGAAGCGGAAACCACCTGTTGCCCGTCGGGAGTGATGGCAACTGCCAGCACCCAGTTGCTATGTCCGGTGAGGGTGAATCGCTCGGTTCTACTGTGCAAATCCCAGACTTTGAGGGTGCTATCGCTTGAAGCGGAAACCATCTGTTGCCCGTTGGGAGTGATGGCGACTGCCCGTACCGGGCTGGTATGTCCGGTGAGCGTGAATCGTTCGGCTCCACTGTGCAAATCCCAAACTTTGAGGGTGCTGTCGCTTGAAGCGGAAACCATCTGTTGCCCGTTGGGGGTGATGGCGACTGCCAGTACAGAGCTGCTATGTCCAGTGAGGGTTAATCGTTCAGCTCCACTGTGCAAATCCCAAACTTTGAGGGTGCTGTCGCTTGAAGCGGAAACCACCTGTTGCCCGTTGGGGGTGATGGCGACTGCCAGTACAGAGCTGCTATGTCCGGTGAGGGTTAATCGTTCAGCTCCACTGTGCAAATCCCAGACTTTGAGGGTGTTATCGTCTGAAGCAGAAACCACCTGTTTGCCGTCGGGGGTGATGGCGACTGCCAGTACAGAGCTGCTATGTCCGGTGAGGGTACGTAGTAATGGTGTACCGGGCGGCATCAAGCTAGGTGTGAAAGGACGACTGCCTGTAGGTAGGCGGTTTAACGATTCAGCTAACTTACCCATTGCCAACCGCCCCTCGCTACATACTATTTGCCATCATTTCAATAATCCCTTGAAGCGTTATCCCCGATCGCTTCACTGTCCTCTCATTCCGCAAAAAATCCCGGAAGCTGCTGTGATACACGCTGTAGAACGTTTGCCCGTACTTCTCCTCTTCCCGTAAAAACTGCATCCATTCATCGAGTATCGCTTGCACCTTCACGGCTAATCCTCTCTCCTCCTCACCGTCCGCTTCCAGGATGGCAACAATCTCCTCAAACGGGATAGGCACGGGAGATTCCGACAAGATGTAGACAATCTTGATTTTAAATAGCGGCTTGGCATTCATGCCCATGCGTTCCCAATGCTTGTAATAGTAGTCTTGCAAGTCACTGGGCAAATCCCGAATCTCTAAATCTGGATATGCGCCTTTCTCAATGTCATCCAACACATAGCGCAGGTACATGAAGTTTCCTTCGCTCTTTTCCACCAGTGTCGAGACGAATTCCTCCTCATCAGCACCCCGACTTTTAACCCACTCTTGTAGGGGCGACACATGTGTCGCCCCTACGGAGGTGAGGCGCTGTCGAATATAAGCCTCTACGTCTTCTTGGTTTCTCGCCGGATACTGCATCAAGTCAAAAAGCCGCTTGTCTTTTACCTGCAACGGCAGTTGGTCAGGTAGTAAGGGTCGTTTTGTGACAATAAAGTAGATCCCATCCGGTAAAACTCCAGGCAGGTAGAGGACGTTAGCACCCGCACTCTGGCTACTCAAGTCAACTTCATCTAAGGCATCAACCGCAATGACCAACCGTTCACCCGACTTCAGCGTCCCACTCACTTCATTGAGTAGCTGCGAGAGAAAATTGCTATTGCGCGTGTTTTCTGGTTGGATGTCTTTAGAGTGGGATAGCTCGTAACCTTCAATGAGCTGGATGCAGACACTCCTGAGGAATTGTTCAGCGCTCGTTATCCCTTCATTGCGCTGGTTGAAATAGACAATGCAATCATTCCGCCGCACGAATTCTGCCAGGATGGAACTTTTGCCCATCCCCGGATCGCCTTCGATGATAAAGTAGCCTTTGCACTGCTGGAACAACTCTTCAATTGCATCAAAGACGAATTCCCGCCCGACAAATCCCGTCGTCTTATCCTCAATAATCCACCGAAAATCATCCGGAACAGGTAGCTGCCGGACTTGCGAGACTGCAATTGTTTGCAACACCTGTTTAATCTCCGCCAACTCACCCCGAATTCCAGACTCTACCCTCGCCATCACTGCACACACCTGCTGGGTTGTTGCCACACTCTCCAATCGTTTGACAATATCCGCATATTGTGTATTAGATTGCTTGAGCGCCGCCGTAATCTTGCCCAGCAGCAACAACAGCATTTCAGAAAACGCTTGCCCCCCTTTACTTGCGTCATGTTTTAACACTTCCCGCAATGCCTTAGGGAAAGTGATGTGCAGTTTCCCAGCAACGTACTCAATTACATCCTCTGGTAATTGCACCCTCGCCTGATTGCTCAACCAACCCAGAGCGTGTTCCCAAGTTGGTATGTCTAACGCTGTAACTTTGGCAAACTCTGCCGGATTCGTGGAAAAAACATCGATTAGCTGCTCTTGGTGAACCCCAACATAGTCTTTATCACCTTCCGTCGCTACGGCAATCGTTTGCCAATCCTTAACGCTTCTCTTGGCTAATCGCTCTAGAGCTGCCTTATGGGCTGAATATCGCTTGTCCTTCGCTACAGAATAGATGACAAGTGCGATCGCTAATCCCACTGCTTGAGTTAATTCGCGATCATTCAGAATCTCCTCATCCTCACCCAACCCCTTGACAATATCGCCCAAATCGTTGCTAAAGATACCACCCGCCACACTCGCTGCCAGATTTCCCAGTGCGCCTGCAACCAAAATCCCACCTGCTGCACCTCCGAGTGCGCCTCCAACCAACGTCCCACCCACCATCAGCGCCCCCGTAGCCAGTAGGCGCGTTTTTGTCTGTCCCAAATTTGGCATAGAGAGAACTCAGCTATCTTGACTGCCTTCTAACATAATCTCCAGCCCAGAGTGCCTCATATCCAGAAGCGATCGCTGAAAAGATGCGATCGCCCAAAGGGCAGCGCCAAGGGCGATCGCATGAGAGCGCTACTCCTTTGGGGCGATCGACTTATTAGTTTTTTTTAAATTGCTTTTGCATCTATATAGCAGTTCTCAGTTACACGCATGTACATTCAGAAGAATCAAAGCCTCTCTCAGCTAAAAAAAATTATCCGCTTCCCTCTCCTGTTAGGAGAGGGTTAGGGAGAGGTGGAGAGAGGTTTTCTAGAAAGCTCAGAATCTACCGCATCCAATCGAGAAGGGCTATATTGTGATGATTTCTCCTAAGCAAAGAGCCATAGCCCCAACCCTAAAAAAAATTCATCCCACAGCTACTAACTGCGGGATGAACTACGGACTTAGTTAAATTTTTTATTGCAAGACACCGCTTTGCATCATCATCACGACAAAGATACCAACACTCGTTGCCACTAAGACAGCACCCAGAGCAATTGATTCACCTAAATGTTTTTTATTTTGTGAAACTTTCATTATTTGTGTCTTTTTCTAAGGTAGTAAATGAACAATACCAGGATTTCCCTCAATTACCTTAGAAAAATACATGTGTCTTTACAATATGCAAATAAACTACATATTATGAGGGGTTATATGAGCTGAAATTGTGAAGAAAAGAAACCTTGTAACGATTCACTTGGTTAAGCCATGTTCCAAAGCGTAACGAACCAACTCCGTGCGACTATTTGTTCCAGTTTTGCTAAATAAGCGGCTGACATACTTCTCAACATTGCGGACACTAGTGTCGAGGCGTCGGGCAATTTCTTTATTCATCAATCCTTCCGCCACCAAATCTAAAACACTCTGCTCTCGCGGCGTAAAATCAATGCGAATGGGGGGAGGAGTTTGAGCAATGCCCGGTCTTTGGTCTAACATTGCTCGAATTGTCGCAATTTCCTGGGCAATTTGCTCCAGTTCGGTACTGCCTGATGTCTCTCCCGCCGTAGCAGTGCGGCGTCCCAATAAGTTCTCAACAATCGCGACTAATTCATCCGGATCAAACGGCTTCGGCAAATAGGCATCAACCCCTGCGTGATAACCCTGTATTCGGTCTGAAGTCATCCCTCTGGCTGTGAGAAATACCACTGGTAGAGTTTTAAACCGGGGGTCATCACGTAACTGTTTCAGAAACTGATACCCATCAACTTTGGGCATCATGACGTCAGAAATCACAAGGTCTGGTGTTTTGCGTTGCAACATTTGCCATGCTTCATCAGCATTACTGGCAACCTGTACATCAAAACCCCCAACTTCTTGCAGGTATTCTTTGACCGATACCCGTACTCCTGGTTCATCATCTACCAGTAACAGTTGTGCTGACATCTATCTTCCTTCGCCGTGACTTCTTTCAATTTAACGGAAATTGCCAGATTCGATGACTGCCAAAGGCTGAGGCAGTCAATCACTAATTTCTGTACTAGCGAAGTCGAGGGCAATCCTGAACCGACTAACCACTAAGTAAAGCTTCAACAAACTCGTAGCTAGAGAAAGGACGCAAGTCTTCAATTCCTTCACCCGCACCAATAAATCGAATAGGCAAACCCAATTGCTGCACCACCGCCAGGGCAACGCCTCCTTTGGCCGTGCCATCCAGTTTGGTCAAAACCACACCGCTGAGTTTTGCCGCTTGTGAGAAGACTTCCGCCTGACGCAGACCATTTTGACCGAGGGTGGCATCCAGCACTAAGAGGGATTCAACCTGAGTGTCAGGAGCTTTTTTATCGATAATCCGCCGAATTTTCGCGAGTTCCTCCATCAGGTTTTTCTTGTTTTGCAGACGTCCTGCCGTGTCTATTAGGAGTAATTCTGTATTTCGGGCTTGTGCTGCTGTAATTGCATCAAATACTACAGCCGCCGGGTCAGTATTTTTACCCGGATTAGCAATCACCTCAGTGCCACTGCGTTCTCCCCAAATCTTCACCTGTTCCACCGCCGCCGCCCGGAAGGTATCAGCGGCCCCAATTAAGCAGCGGTAGCCAGATTTCTGGGCGAGGTGAGCGAGTTTTCCGATGGTTGTAGTCTTACCCGCACCATTCACCCCAGTCATCAGCCAAATATTCAGGGTGTCTTTTTCCGGGACAAAGGTTGGGCTGTAAGATTCCTGGAGAGGTCGGTCGAGCAAATCTCGGATAATTTGTTTGAGATAGGCGATCGCTTGCTCCGGGGGCAAGACTTCCTCCCGCAATTTTTGTTGCAGGGTATTGATGATATAGTCCGTTGCCTCAACACCGACATCAGCCTGCAACAGCAGTGCCTCAATCTCCATTACGGCGTCTTGATTCAACGGCCCTTGACCAACAATCGCTTTGAGCTGGTTAATTAAGCTGCGACGGGTTTTATCCAGTCCTAGGCGCAGTCGCTTGAGCCAACTAATTTCTTCGGCTGAAACATCTTCGGGACGACGCCCCTGTGCTGCCAAAACTTGGGCTGACCACATGAACCCTTCATCAAATGCAAGACCTGGAACGGCCTCTCCCTCAACTGTTGTGGTTGCCACTGGTGCAACGGGCTGGACAGATGCCCTCACGGGTTCAGGTTCTGGCAGTTCAATGGCGGTTTCCTTGAGGCGTTCCAGTCGTGCCTGCCGTTCCGCACTGGATCGCGCCCAGATGGGTAAGGGGGCAGCGGGGGCTGACTCAGTTTCTGCAGCAACTGGGGATAGGGTTTCAGATTCTACGGGGGTCTGAGCCTGCGTAACGGGGGCTACTGGCGATGTTTCTTGCTCAGTGGATGCAACCGTTACGGGTTCTGCTGTGGGAGGTGGGGCTGACTCAACCGTTACCGATTCGATGGTGACCGGTATTTCTGCCTCTACTGCCTCTAAGGCTTCCGCCAAGACTGGGGATTCTACGGCTTCAGCTTCTGGTTCTGGTACGGCCTCTATTGCCTCTGAGGCTTCCGCCACAGCTGGAGATTCTACGGCTTCAGCTTCTGGTTCTGGTACGGCTATCTCTTGTTGAGATTCAGCCGATACCACATCGGGTGAGGCTTGGGGTAAGCTTTCAGCGGTCGGTGCCGTTTCCTCTACCGTTTGGTCAGCCAATTGAGCCATTGTCGGTTCTGCGGCTTCTGTGGTAATTTCTACCTCAGATTCCGCGACAGCAGGTTGTTCGGAAGCAGACTCTTCTTCAGGAGTCGCCTCAGTCGGTTCTGAGGAGGGTTCCTCCTGAGGTTCTGTCGCCTCCTCTTGCTGCTTTTGAATGTTTTTGTAAGCCGTTTTCGCCCAATTCAGGAGGTCATCGTCGGCGACTCCTGCTTCCTGCTCCTCAGTTACCTCTTGTTCCTGTTCAACCTGGGGAGTTTCGGTAGAAGTCTCCTCTGAAGACCCGTCGCTATTGCCAAACTGTCGGCGGAACCAATTAAAAACCATTTGACTTTTCTCACACAGATCGAACCCAGGCAACCCCAGGGGAATTGCCCCTCCACCTTATCCAACTATTTGACGCTCTCTACCGTCAAGTCTAACGACTATCAACAGAGATGAAATTGCACAGCTAAAATAGACTTTTCTATTGCAGATGCAGGCGGGCTTCTATTTTCAGGCGGTCAGTGACGCGACGCAACACACCGTTGATAAATCGGTGTCCTTCGTCATCGCTGTAGCGCTTAGCCAGCTCCACGGCTTCGTTAATGGCGACGCGATCCGGGATGCCCAAGAATGTAATTTCTGCAACAGAAATCCGCAAGATGTCTCGGTCAATATGTGCCAAACGGTTCAGTTGCCAATCTTGCAGGGCTTGGGTCAAGCTTTGATCAATCTCGACCTGTCTACGGTTGATCGTTTTGAGAATTTCTAAGGCGTAAGTGCGGACTTCTTGCTGATTCGTTAGCTGAACCACTTCTGGGATTTCAACGGCTGTTCCCAAGCGATTGATGGCTTTCTGGGCTAGATCAATGGCATCCGCCACCATGGCTTTAGCACTAAGCACATCGCTAGCACGGGTTTCACTCGTAAGGAGGCGATCGCTCCCTCTTTGGAGTTCAGCCGCTGCGGTTTCTAACGCTTCTTGAATTTCTCCGGTGAGAGTGCGGACGGCGGCTAAGACGAGATTATTCATCTGCTGAGCATCTAGTCTATCCGGCGTACTCGGCATTTGTGAGAGGCTCAACAGAGCCAGTTCGCGGGCTATTCGGCGGGGTTGAAGCATGGTTAGCGTCGGGGTTAGGGTAAGGTTATACAGATTTATACACAGATTTGAGATAGGGATTTAGAAGTATTTTCTCTTGCCTCGTCGCTATCGTAGTTCACCACGTTAATTCTGACTATCCCACGCTCTTGAAGGGAAATTAAACCTCTTCTGTGGGTAATGCCTGCCGTCTCAATTCAGGCAAGGGTTGTTCTAGTGGTTTTTTGGCATAGGTTGTCTTAGGAGAAATTGCGAGCGCGGACGCTGAGGGACTGACAATTCCACCGGAAATGACGACCTTGAAGGCATCTTCAATGGACATGGAAAGATTAATGACTTCGTCTTCTGGAACAATGGCATACCAGCCGGTTGTGGGATTAGGGGTTGTGGGGATAAAAATGCTCAACATGGGCCGAGCCATCTGAGATTGAATCTCGCTGCTCATCACGCCCGTCACAAAAGCCAGTGCCCACATTCCCTGTCGGGGATACTCAACTAAAATCACACGCCGGAACTTTCCATTCGTATCTTTTAAAAGCGTCTCCAACAACTGTTTCAATGTTTTATAGACTGCCCCCGCTAAGGGAATAGCCTGTAAAACCCGCTCACCAAAATCCAGCAACCACCGCCCTGCAATATTGCGTGCCATTAAGCCAATCACCAAAATACACAGCAGGGGCACAGTCAATCCCACCAGCAAATTCAGCAAATTGACCAAGATGGGATGGAGGTTATCATAGGGGTTGATTTGCTTGGGAATACGAGTTAGAAACTCAATCACCCAACTGGCAATCGTGATTGTCAGCCAGATTGTCGTAGCGAGAGGAATCACTACCAGAAGACCCGCAATCAGGTCATTCTTCAAGTCCTGCTTTAAGCGTTGGATCACAGATCACCGACTCTCCTTACAATGGCTCTTTAATTTTTGTCGTTACCGCCTCAATCACTGGTTTGAGGGGAAGACAAGCTCGGAAACCTGAACCAAACAAACAGCAAGCGCTATAAGCGCTGCACGGTGCGCGAACCTAGCAGAGAAACCCGCTTTTATGAGAGTCTGCTCCTGCCAAACCACGCTTAGCTGCCCCCAGTGAAACAGTGTTCGTAGCAGAGGGTTCCTTTCCTATTTGTAAGGCTTGTAAAGAATTGTTGCAAGTATCGATATTTGTGTTGAAGTTCCAAACCCTCCACGTTTCTTTCTCCTTTTAGAGGTCAAATACGTGAGCTAGGAGGTAAGTGCCACAAATTGGACACCGAACGCAAGCCTGAAAATTTTTCCAAATAAGTGGTATCACTGAAAACATTTTAACAGAGAGAGCCTATAGGGTTAGGAAGACACAATCCAACAAAAAAGAGACTACTCCACGCCAAAACAGGGACGGTTCAACCTTCAATAGGATGGAGCATGCTAAAATATCCATCACCTGAACAGATCAATCAAGGATGATGGATTTGAGTTAAAAAACCAGAGCCATCTTACGGATTCTCTGGTCTTGTGTAGAGCTTTGGCTTCTATAAATTTGGGCTTATACCTTTGGATAGATTTGAGGACTCCTCTCAAAAAAAGAGGACATGTTTTCTCATGGGCTTTTAGAGCTTAGTAGCCTTTAATCAGACCCTGTTGCCGTGAATTCCTGCGACTTTCTGCGCTTGGCAAAGGGTCATTGGGCTTTGATTCACCATAAGCCCGGTTCTCAGCAACACTGAGAATTCTGGTGTCTCCAATCAACTACGATTTACAGAATTTACCGAAATGGGAACAGCGATGAGGCAGCCGTTTCTACCTGCCAGCGTTTCGCAATCCCGACCAACCAATAGTAATGTAGCCGATCGCTAATAGCAAGCTGCTCAAACCCGTCCTTAAAGCAGACTTCATCGCTCCAGTCTTGGTCTGGTTTTCTAAATCTTGCTTGTCTTTACTGATTTTGGCTTTCGCGGCATCAACTTCTTGACTAATCGCTTTCGTGGGATTTTGCGTAATAGTCTGTAAGAGTTGTTGGTAAGCCTTGGCCTGAGGCTGCTGTTCGGCTGGAACTCGACCACTCTCAAGCGCTTGGTTTAACTCTGTTAGCTGTTGTTTGAGCTGTGCCAGTCCTTTGGGATCTTTGACAAGGGCAGCGATTTGTTGCGCTCGGCCTTCAATTTGAGATTGGGCTAAAGTGACTCGATCATTGAGCTGCTTGAGTTCAACATCGCTTTGCTGAACCACATTATTGATGTGCAGCGGCAGCAACAGGAGAAAAATAAGTCCCAATAGGCTGGAAAGCAACAGCGCCCAAAATCTTAAATCTTGTATCAGCGACCTTCCCTCGGACGAGGGTGCCCCCATGCTGCTTTCCAGCCAATAGCCTAGTAGCAAAAAGGCGATCCCGACCATCGGCAAGATCCCCCGATCCACCAATTGACCTACATAGGCTAGCTGCCAAGCCCTCTGTCCAGCATTCAAAGGAATGGCTAGAAAGATGTAATCCACCAGGGAAGACACAATCATAATCAGCCCGACAACCTTGAGGGCCAGAGCTGTGAAGGGGGAATAGACAGGACTACTTTTCATCGGTTATGTCTGTTGAGAACTGTATGAGCCATTTACAACTTTACTCTCGCAAGCTGTCCTAAACGTACCGCTTTTCACCGACGCAGGAAGATCCGATCCAGAAGAAGCAAGGATGGCTCAACGATAGGGACTTGCCCATGTTAACGCATTGAATTGGAGAGGCTTGTTGGGGAGACTCCAAGTTTTCTTTGAACTTCTCCAGAATAAAAAAACACCTTCAATTGACCGATTTCTAGTCGGC
Organism: Microcoleus sp. AS-A8; assembly: GCA_039962225.1. Lineage (NCBI taxonomy): Bacteria > Bacillati > Cyanobacteriota > Cyanophyceae > Oscillatoriales > Microcoleaceae > Microcoleus > Microcoleus sp. AS-A8. The sequence goes on along the minus strand of JAMPKV010000030.1, from coordinate 39,505 downwards.
TTTGTGGTAGTGTCATTCTCGCATCAGCTTCATAGTGGTAGTTTACTGTAGCGTATTGCGAGGCAAAATTAACGCCAGAACCCCTATGTAGAACGACAAAGTCACAAACGTAGAGTTTATGAACAAAACAGTTGAAGTTTTACCCGATAAAGAAGCACTCATTGCGCGATCGCTCGAAGTTGTCCTCTCCCAAATGCAAGCTGCCATCTCCGAACGCGGTCAGTGTACGATCGCCCTGGCCGGGGGTGGCACACCGAAGCCTTTATACGAAGCGATCGCCACCCAGGAACTCCCCTGGGATAAAATCCATGTCTTCTGGGGTGATGAACGCTACGTGCCAGCCGACCACCCCGATAGCAATCAAAGAATGGCGCGTCATGCCTGGTTAGACAAAGTCAGTATCCCAGCGGCTAACATTCACCCGATGTCCACCAATGGCGAGAGTCCAGCCGCCGACGCTCAGAAGCACGATGACCATCTGCGTGAGTTCTTCAAGGCAGCCGTAGGAGAGTTTCCCCATTTCGATATCATTCTGTTAGGCATCGGCGATGATGCCCATACGGCTTCCCTGTTTCCTCATACCGATGCGCTGCAAATGACAGACCGTCTGGTTACGGTCGGTAACAAAGATGATCAGCCTCGCATCACCTTTACCGCGCCCCTGATCAACCATGCCCACTGCGTCATGTTTTTGGTTGTGGGTGCCAGCAAAAAACCGGCTCTGGCTCAGATATTTGCTCCTGAAGCCGACGCCATGACCTACCCAGCACGCTTAATTAACCCCCAAGGAGAACTTTGGTGGCTTTTAGATGAGGCAGCCGGTCAAGAGTTGAAAAAATAGGACTCGTTTCTGTTAACAATTTATAAAATTTTACTGTCTATTGTGCTTACCCATTCCGCTACAAGGCTCTTGACAGACTCGTGAGGTGTGACGATGTTAGCTCTTTTCGCCGCTAGGCATAGCCTAGTGAGACATTCGTCCGATGAATGGCACTCAGGGATTTGCTATTATCAGACAGGTTGCAATACCCCGTCCCACTACAGCGTAGGGCTAAATCATACAAAATGTAGATTCTCTCGTATTCGAGAAGACTTACATAGAGACCCATCGGTGGCGAGAACCATCGTCATCCTCGCTAGGGAAACAAACGGAGTACCAACATCAAAAAAAGCATTTGCGGCGCGTTAGCGTCGCTTCGCTAACATCAACAGTACCTAAAGGCATTAGGAAACTGGAGCCAAAAGCTCGAAGGCTCAGAACTCCACCTCTGGCTGGCGACTACGAGAGTAGTGTCAATGATGTGGACTGGATGAACTGAGAACCGACTAAGGGAAACTGAGGTTGGGAATCCCTCGCTACAAGAATTTAGCGGCGGGAGCATGTCAAATAGGGAGGATCAATACTGGCGGCAAGGAGGTTCTATGATTGTCTGCCCTAACTGCAATCACCAAAATCCAGATGGAGCAACCCAATGTGAAGCTTGCTATACCCCTTTACCCGCAACTACCACTTGTCCGAACTGTGGTTCTACTGTTCAGACAGATGCTAGCTTCTGCGGTCAGTGTGGGTTTAATCTGCTGAATGCAGGTGACCCTATAGAGGCAGCAATGACATCTGCTCCTAACTCAATTCCTGATATACCGGACTTGGTGCCCCCTGAACCCCTTGTTGCACCTGAACCTGTGTCTATCAGTTCTCAACAGCCTAATGTGGAACCGAGTTATACGAGTCCACCCACTTCTAATCCAGTCACCCCACTGCCAGCTACCGTTGTCAGTCAGCCGATTAGCGCGGAGGTCGAAAACGAGAGTTCTCCTGATCCAGGAACCCTGCCCCCGTTTCCTGTGGCCAGTCAATCGGAAGCGTCAGCCAAAACGTCCAGTAGCGCCCCCCCACCCCCGGTATCTACTCCTGGCGCTGCCAGAACTCAATTGCAGATTCAGTCGGCGTACTTGCTGCACGTCCAAACGAATGTGAAATTTGAGTTGCCTCCGAATCTATCCGTGGTTCATATGGGTAAGCCCAATGACCAGATTCCACCGGATATTGATGTTTCTGGTCTTCCTAACTCTGAGATCGTTTCTCGGGTTCATGCCGATATCCGGGTTGAGGGCGATATCTACTACATTGAGGATGTAGGAAGCTCTAACGGCACTTACATCAACCATACTCCCCTTCCTCCGGGAAATCGACATCGATTGCGCTCAGGCGATCGCATTAGCTTGGGGAAAGGTGACCAAGTGACATTTTTGTTCCAAAGCACTTGATGGTCGGCAAATTAGGGTCTGCGAATTGCTCTAAACCAATTCACCGACTAATTAGGGGTGAGGGGTCAAAGCAAATTGCAGACCAAGTTTTTAAGTGGTAGCCTGAAAGTGCTAGTTTAGTCAAGATGGCACTCCCACGAGTTGCCAATTTTTAGGAGTCGGATGGGCGACTTCCAGACCGTGCAGGCTAACTGTACCGAAAAAAGAGTTAACTAGCGATGGGAAGTGATAATTTATATTAATCTAGCAGCCTACCTTGACTTATTAGATAATTCAATTATGAAGACTATGACGCTAACACTTTGCCTCTCGTTCTCTTTGCTAAAGCAGTCGAAAGACCGAAGTGTGGAATGCTCAATAGTCGTCGGCGAAAATAAGTAGAGTGAATTCATAACTATATGAGTTTGGATTCCCTCGAACTTACTTAAGCAAAGGCGTCAGTTGATTCTCAAAGGAAACTCCCGTTCCTAGCAAGGCGGGGGGAGTCTAAAGAGTCAAGAGGCCGCAAGGCGAAAGTCTTTGAAAGATGTAATATCGGTGATTACTCTGACCCTGCTGCATCCTCTCCAGTCCGTGCCTGTTCAAAGTTGGACCTTTGAACCCGAATCTGTGATTCGGATTGGGCGCTCGACAGATAATGAAGTCATTTTATACAGTGCTGTGGTTTCTCGTCATCACGTAGAGATACAGCGCAATGGTTTAGGTTGGGAAATTGTCAGTTTAGGTGCGAATGGAACCTATATCGATGGCAAACGCATTACCCAAATGCCGGTCGTAGATGGGATGATCATTCGTCTAGCTAGCTCAGGACCGAAAATTCAGATTCATCTTGAAGGAGAAACTTCTAAGTCAAAGCTCAAAGCGGCTTTAGGGAAGCGCTCATCGTCCAAGCTCCAAGGGATCGATATCTCTAAAGAGACGTTCGTCAACTCCAAAAGGACACATACAGAGGAGGGGAACTAACCCCAGAAGCGGTACTCTTGGCGCACAGAAAACGCAATTGACCCTATCCTCTTGACTTTTAGGGTGCGTTAGGCATTCCTCTGACCTGCTTTCCACCCTCGATATAGATTACCTAGGGCTAGGTAAAAATATTCTTCAATTATTAAAAAATATTTCTGTAGTAACTCGACAAGTAGGGTGCGTCCCAACGCACCCTACTTAATTTTTGAGCGATGGTATCCTAATGATTAAAATTGTCCATTAGTCCCTGATGTAATCTCGTTTTGTCAAAAATTTAAGAATTTTTGGCATAAAATTCCTAAAAAAGACTGATAACACAAGAAGTGCCGCCTAAAAACGGACGGATGTGATTGTTCTAAGTCTATGGACGCTTACCTCCTACATCGCTTAAGCCTCAATTAAATTTTCATAACTTAGAGCTAGGCAGGACAGAGGCTGCAAGGTTAAGGTTATGGGAAATTTAGTAGGATAGCGATTCCTGCAAAAGATTCTCCTACCAAGACACTCAAACGCCTAGACACAAGAGAGAAAACACTCCTCGTTCCTAAACATGGAATGGACGCTGCGGGAATCGCACAAGAGCATATTTTTGGAATGGGTGAACGCTAATGAATTCTCCAAATGATCAAGAAAACGAGTTTCAGCGTCTGGAGCGAGAACTGCATGAACGAGAGCGAGCGATGCGACTCCGGGACATAGAGGCTGAAATCAATGAAGCACAACCACCTCTCTATCAAACCAAAAAGCATCAGCCGCCTGAGAGTTCACTAAAACAGCGGTACAGACAACTTTTGAACGTTGGGAAGTTTTTCCTCCTTGTCGTTGCTGTGGCGGTGAGTTTTAAAATAGCCAGCTCCCTTGCCACAGTGATTCTGGTTGGAGGAGTGTCTTGGGTGGCTTACAAACTATTTTTTGAGCGCGATCGCTCCAAACGTTAACACGACATGCCTGCTCATTGGGATGAGCGACTGGTTTTGAAATTGAAAGATTGCCGAACAACCCTATATCTGGGAGCTAAGACTCTAAGGGTTCCCGCTCTTGTCTCCCAACCAGCTTGGCAACGGCAGACTCAGCCTAATTCCTTGCTCTACTTTGTCCAACAATCGGAGGTTACCAGGTCACAACCATGAGCGATACAGTTGAAACGGACAGTTTTATCAATGATTTGGGGCGAGTTGCAAAAGTTCGCTCAGAGGTGGCTAGTTGCCTGAAGCAGATGGTTACCACTCTAGAGCAAGCCGAATCTGAAGGGAAAATTACCTTTGGGGAATTGGGTTTAGAGGAAGAAATAGAAGACCTCAATATTGCTAGTAAAAATTTACGCCAAGGTGTATTTCGTTTACTCGTTTTAGGCGATATGAAACGGGGAAAAAGTACGTTTGTCAATGCTTTAATTGGGGACAATTTGTTGCCGAGTGACGTAAATCCTTGTACAGGGGTGCTGACAGTTTTACGTTATGGCCCTCTGAAAAAAGTAACGATTTACTTTAAGAACAACAAACGTCCCGAACAACTGGGATTTCAAGAATTTAAGCAGCAATATACTATCGATCCGGATGAAGCTAAGCGGCTAGAAAAAGAGAACCAACCAGCCTTTCCCGATGTAGACTATGCTGTCGTTGAATATCCCTTACCCTTGCTGGAAAATGGTATTGAAATTGTAGATACTCCGGGGTTAAATGATACCGAAGCGCGAAATGAACTCTCTTTAGGTTATATCCATAATTGCCATGCTATTCTGTTTATTCTCAGAGCTTCTCAGCCCTTAACGCTGGGAGAACGCCGCTATCTAGATAATTACATCAAAAATCGAGGATTAACGGTTTTCTTTTTAATCAATGCTTGGGACGAAACTCGCAAAGAAATGCTCGATCCCGATAATTTAGAAGCCCTCCAAGAAGCAGAGAATAAAGTCCGTCAAGTTTTTCAAACCAATCTATCAGACTATTGTCAAGTTGAGGGGAGTAATCTTTACGAGGAGCGCGTCTTTGAAGTTTCCTCCTTGAAGGCGCTGCGTCTAAGGTTGAAAAACCCTGTAGATCCGCTAGAAAAAACTGGCTTTCCCAAGTTTATGGCGGCTCTCAACACTTTTTTAACCAAGGAGCGAACGACTGCTGAATTGAGACAAGCGAGGACTCTAGCACGACAAACTCACACTCGTGTTCATGAAGCTGTTGAACGCCGTTTACCTTTGCTGAGTCACGATGTCAAGGAATTGCAAGCCAAAATTAATTCTCTAGAACCGGAATTTAACCAACTCGCTGATATCCGCGATCAATTTCAGGATGGAATTCGAGAAATGCGAGATCGAAAAGCAACAGCGATCGCAGACTCATTTCGTAACTATGTTTTGAACTTAGGGAACACGTTTGAAACCGATTTTGTTCAATATCAGCCGACACTGACCTTTGTGGATGCTCTGCAAAAAGGGAAACGAGAAGAGTTTAGTGTTTCCTTCCAACAAGCGTTTGAACAATACATTAATAACAAGATTTCGGCTTGGGAACTTACTATTGAGCAAGAGATGAACGATGCCTTTTCCCAACTCGCAAAAAGTGCAGCAAACTATGGGGCTTCCTATAGCCAGGTCACTGAGAAGATGAGTGAAAAGTTAATTGGGCAAAAGATATACACCCCAACAGTCAGTGAGGAAGAGAATTCTCCAGCTTGGGCAAGTTGGGCAATGGGGTTTTTAATGTTAACGACAGGTAACGTTGCTGGCGTAGCACTGGCAGGAGCGGGTTTTGATTGGAAAAGTGTGCTAGTAAACGCTCTGGGCGTGATGGGTATCTGGGGCTTTTTAACAATTTTTTCGATTCCGTTGATTGCTATTACAGGGCCGCTTGGCATTGCCCTGCTAGGGTTGGGAGTTGGTGCAGTGCAAGCTGATCAAGCTCGTCAAGAATTGATTAAAGCCACCAAGAAAGAGTTTGTGAAATATCTACCTAAAATTGCCCAAGAGCAATGGACACCGATTAATCAAGCCGTCAAAGAATGTTTTGATGCCTATGAACGTGAAGTGGCTAAGCGGGTGAACAATGACATTAAGGCTCGAAAAGCCGAGTTAGATAATCTGCTCAAGCAAAAGAGTTCTCAAGAATTTAATCAGGATGCTGAATTAAAGCGTCTGAAGAGTTTAGATGCTGATGTATTAACCCAATGTCGGAGTATTGAGGTTATTTATGAGTGTTTATTAACTTCACCTGCTTAAAGTTTTACTTCTAGTCAGGTGGGCAGGAACCACCTAAGTCTAGACATCTAGTCTTTCACCAAGGAATTTCAATGAGTTACAAAATTGAAGCTGACAGTTTCATCAACGATTTGGAACGAGTCACTCAAGTCCGTTCTGAAGTGTCGAATTCTCTGGCTAAAATTGCCGAAACTCTCAATCAATCTGAAACGGAAGGAAAACCAACTTCGGGAGGACTGGGGTTAGAGGTAGAAATTGACGACCTCAGGGTGGCGAGTAAAAATCTCCGCAGTGGTGTATTTCGGCTCCTGGTTTTAGGAGATATGAAACGGGGGAAAAGTACGTTTCTCAATGCCTTAATTGGAGAGAATCTATTACCCAGTGATGTCAATCCCTGTACGGCGCTATTAACTGTTTTACGCTATGGCCCTGAAAAAAAAGTGACGGTTTACTTCAATGATGGAAGAAGCCCGGAACAGCTAGATTTTAAAGAATTTAAGCAGAAATACACGATCGATCCCGCTGAAGCCAAGCAACTCGAACAAGAGAAAAAGCAAGCTTTTCCAGGGGTTGACTATGCCGTCGTTGAGTATCCCTTACCTCTGTTAGAAAAGGGCGTGGAAATTGTTGATAGTCCGGGACTCAATGATACAGAATCTCGGAACGAATTGTCTTTGGGTTATATCAATAATTGCCATGCTATTCTCTTTGTGCTAAGAGCCTCACAGCCTTGTACGCTTGGGGAACGCCGTTATCTGGAAAATTACATCAAAAGCCGAGGATTGACGGTTTTCTTTTTAATTAATGCTTGGGATCAGGTGCGAGAGTCATTAATTGACCCCGATGATGAGGAAGAACTGCAAGAATCCGAAGAGAAATTGCGTCGAGTTTTTAAAGCGAATTTAGCTGATTACTGTCTGGTGGATGGTCATAATATTTATGAGGAGCGAGTGTTTGAAATTTCCGCGATTAAGGCACTGAGGAAGCGGATGAAAGATGCTTCTGCTTCTTTAGGAGGAACAGGATTTCCGGAGTTCATGGGCGCACTCAACACGTTTTTGACTCAGGAGCGGGCAATCTCCGAGTTGCGGCAAGCGAGAACCTTGGCACGCCAAACTTGCAGCCATGCCAAAGAAGCGATCGCACGCCGTGTTCCTTTACTGGAAAAGGATGTCAAGCAACTCAAAGAACGGATTTTTTCAGTTGAACCTGAATTTACCAAATTAATCGATATCCGCGACCAATTCCAAGCTGAAATCCGTTCCACCAGAGATAATAAAGCAAGAGCGATCGCCGATTCCTTCCGCGCCTATGTTTTAAATCTGGGCAACACCTTTGAAACGGATTTTCTCCGCTATCAACCAGAGCTAAAATTACTTGATTTTTTGAGTAAAGGTAAACGGGAAGCCTTCAATGCTGCACTGCAAAAAGCCTTTGAGCAGTACATTACGGATAAGTTTGCTGCTTGGAGTCTGACCGCAGAGCAAGAGATGAATGCGGCTTTCTTGGGATTATCTCGAAGTGCGGTAGAGTATGGTGCATCCTACAACCAAGTGACGGATCGGATTACGGAAAAACTCACCGGACAAAAAATAAACCTTAATTCCAACGCCTCAGTAGACGAGGATAACTCACCCGGATGGACAAAGTGGGCAATGGGTTTATTTTCCCTGGCTCGTGGTAACATCGCGGGTGTGGCAATGGCGGGAGCCGGTTTCGATTGGAAAAATATCCTCTTCAACTATGTAGCCGTGATTGGCATTGGTAGCATTCTTTCTGCTGTTACAGGTATTTTTCTAGGGCCACTTGGACTGGCATTAATTGGCATGGGAGTTGGCTTTATGCAAGCCGATCAAGCCCGACAAGAGTTGGTGAAAACAGCTAAAAAAGAATTGGTGAAATATCTCCCCCAAGTGGCAAATGAGCAATGGTTACCGGTTCATGATGCAGTAAAAGAATGTTTTGATGCCTATGAGCGTGAAGTCACCAAGCGGATTGATGATGATATTCAGTCGCGCAAAGCGGAGTTAGATAATCTGCTCAAGCAAAAAGAATCCTATGAAATTAATCAGGGGGCAGAATTGGAGCGTCTGAAGAAGCTGGAGACTGATGTTTCCTCCGAATTACGGAGCGTGGAGACACTGTATCAGAACTTCCTATCTGTCGTGGCCTGAATTTGACGATTCAACGACTAGTAAATAAGTGTAGGGAACGAAAAATGAGAAATTGGCCCGCTTGGATTCCTAACCCTAATTCGTGGATGAGTGCAATTCTCCTAATTTTGCTCGTCCGGGGAATTGCCGTTGTCATCAGAATAATTGGGCAATACGGCTACTCCCTGATGGAGATTTCACCGAAGTTGAGAATCGTATTCTATTTTGCAGCGTTACTGTCGCCTATCTTGGTGATTGCCGTTGTCCACCATTTGCTTCACATATTTCTGGATCGTTATGCTCCTAGTAGCCGATCGCCAGGGATGAGTAACGCGGAGGGGCTACTTCCTAGTTTAATGAGTTGGTGGGAAGGGTTCTATGGCTGGATGGCGATCGCTCTGGCGCTAGCGGTGAGTAGCATGATTGAAATTATCTTCTCATCCTCGTTTAACTCTCTCTACGATTTGCTGGGTTGGTGGGATGAATTGAGAGATTTATTCACACTGCCTACACTGTATCGAGTGATTACCGCCGCGTACCTTTACCAGTTTGAATATTTAGTTCGCCATCATCTGATGGCTGTTGGTTCTGGTACTCAGTCTCATCGGGAGTGAGGCAAAGGCAGGAAGTCTCAAGTCAGCTATTGGTCTAATTGATTTTGAGTCGGACTCGCAGTTAAGAAAAAATATAAATTGCAGAGTCTTGAGTGGTCTATGCAGGTTGACTGGCATCTAAAACAAACAATTGATTTAGCAAGTGCGCTCTTGGCTCTAGCTTTTTTCCAGGGAGTTTCATGTTTTCCTGTTTATGCACTCCAGGAGACGGGGACTCCCAAAGGTTTTGCGGATTGGTGTGTCAATAAAGCCAACCTTCCCCTGGATACAAGACGTACTGTGGATGCGTTATTGCAGAAGGCGGGTACTCAACAGTGCGATCGCGCCGAAAAGCAGCTTTCGACTCTCACAAAACTCGACCTTTCATCAAGTCAAATCGCTGATGTCAGACCACTCTCATCTCTCAGCAACCTGATTGAGCTTGACCTTTCCTTAAATCAAATTACCGATCTGACAGCGCTATCCTCCCTAACCAATCTCACTTATCTTGACCTTTCCAATCCCGTCGATCAGCTACTGTCCTCATTAGAATTGTCATCCCCAAATACACCTAGCCTCTTCTACAATCAAATCGCCGACCTGAGACCGTTATCATCCCTGACCAAACTAACCACTCTTGACCTGTCCTTAAATCAAATTGCCGACTTAACACCCCTATCATCACTGAGCAACCTGACAACCCTTGACCTCTCCTACAATCGAATCAGCGACCTAAAACCCTTATCATCCCTGAAAAATTTGAGGAGGCTTGACCTCTCCAATCCCAGCGAACACCAGACATCTTTGGTATACCTCACTGCTATTGGTTTTAAGCTCCCCTTAAATCAAATTGTCGACCTAAAACCCTTATCATCCCTGATTAACCTAAGTGAGCTTAACCTCGAATCCAATCAGCTTAGTCGAGTGACGGGTCTATCATTCCTGAGCAATCTAAGCAAGCTTGACCTTTCCCACAACCAAATTACCGACCTAAAACCCTTATCACCCCTGATTAACCTGAATCAGCTTGACCTTGAAGCGAATCAACTTAGTCCACTGACGGGGTTATCACCCCTGATGAATCTAAGTAAGCTTAACCTTTCCCAAAACCAAATCGCTAACCTGAAACCCTTATCATCCCTGACCAAGCTGAGTGAGCTTAACCTCACATTCAATGAAATAAGTGAAGTGAGTGGGTTATCACCTCTGACCAACTTGAGAGAGCTTACTCTCTCGTTTAATCAAATCAGCGACCTTAAGCCATTATCATCTGTCACTAATTTGAGTGGTCTTAGTCTCGACAAAAATAAAATTGCCGACTTGGAAGGGGTATCATCCCTAACCAATTTGACGAGGCTGAGTCTCAACAACAATCAAATAGCCGACGTAACACCCTTGTCATCCTTGAGGAAACTGAGTCAGCTTGACCTTTCCTACAATCAAATAGCCGACCTGAAACCACTGTCACCTCTGATCAAGCTGAGTAATCTTAGTGTCAACAATAATCAAATAGCCGATTTGGGAGGCTTATCATCCCTGAGCAACTTGACGACGCTGAGTCTCAACAATAATCAAATAGTCGGCCTGAAACCGTTGTCACCTCTGAGCAACCTGACGACGCTGAGTCTCAACAATAATCAAATAGCCAACCTGAATGCCTTGTCACCTCTGACCAACCTAACTGAACTCTGGCTCGGAGAGAATCAAATAGCCGACCTTACACCCTTGTCATCTCTGACCAAGCTGACTTTCCTCTACCTGAACAACAATCAAATAGCCAACGTGAAACCGTTGTCATCTCTGAATAACCTGATTTCGCTTTGGCTGGAAAACAATCAAATAGCCGACCTGAAACCGTTGTCATCTCTGAATAACCTGACTCTCCTGGAACTGTCCAACAATCAAATAGCCGACCTTACACCCTTGTCATCCCTGACAAAATTAGAACAACTCAGAAGTAGAGAAAATCCGCTGACTAATCAAACTTGTCCTGTCACGCCAGAGTCTGTCTGTTCCTTCTAGACTACCAATACTTATTGATTGATATTTTTTAATTTTCTATTTCAGATATTTGGGAATGCATATTTTGGAAAATATAGGAATAGTCGTATGCAAAAACAGGACGTTTATCAAAACCTTGTAAGTAACCTTAGGTCTGCCTTAGGGGTACTTGAACTCAATAAAAGTTCACAACTTTACCGGGATGCAATATCCATTTGCGACTATCTCGAAGACCCAATTTTTCGGATTGCTGTTTTTGGCCCCTTTAATTACGGCAAGTCCACCCTACTGAATGCCATTCTAGGAAATCGTACCTTACCCATTGATTTGATTCCAACAACAGGCGCGGCGATTCATGTGCGATATGGTAACGAATTACACACTCGAATTACCTTTAAAGATGGTACAGAAATTAGTGAGAGTGGCACTGGAGTTCTGAAGCAATATGCCATCCTAGATGACCAAAGACGGATGCGCGGCGATGTTACCTCTGTTCATGTTTACTGTCCTCATCCTTTCCTACAAAGGAGTGTGGAATTGCTGGATTTACCGGGAACGAATGACAGAGAGGCACAGGATGATTTAGTGCGCGATCAACTGCTAACGGCAGATTTGGTGATTCAGGTACTTGATGCTCGAAAACTAATGACATTATATGAGCGTGAGAACCTAAGGGATTGGCTGCTGGATCGTGGCATCAAAACTGTTGTTTTTGTTGCCAATTTCCTGAATCTGCTAGAATCTGAAGACCAAAAGCAAGTCTATAATCGCTTGCTGTTTGTGGCTGAAAGTTTTCGTTCAGAGTTACCGAATAATATCAGTAATTTGTATCGCGTGGATGCCTTGCCAGCCTTAAGAGCCAGACTCAAAGGCGATGCATCAGCGGCGCAAACGACAGGACTTGCGATGTTTGAATCTGCCTTACAATCGATTGTGGCAGTGAAGCATGAAAATCAGGAAATTCGGTTTCCCCGCGTACAGGCGATCGCCACCCAAATTCAGCAAGCCTTACAAACCAAAGCGCAAACCATTAGCGGCGAATTAGAACTGGCTGCAAATAAACGCAATCAGAAACTTGAGATTAAACAAAAAGCCCAGAAACTCATTCAAAAAGGGTTTTCTAAAAGTGTTTCTGATTTTATGAGTTGGCTGTACCTGCCAAAACTCCAAGACGCCTATCAATTTCAGATTGTTTCAGCACTCCAACAAGGTACTTTTAGTAATTGGGAACATGGAGTATTTAAGCAGGCGATCGCAGAATATGAACAGTCAATTATGAAATGGGTTCATCAAGCCTGTGAGTTTTTTGATTATCCTCAGCCTGCCGAACTATCGATTCCATTTCCTAGCCAGCCACAAGTGATTCTCCCCGAACCCCCTCAACAATCAACCAGTTCCAAATCATCGCCTGATGTTACTCCTATTGCTTTTACATCGAGCGTCGGTTGGATTTTAGGTGGGCCAGTTGGAGCCGTAGTCGCGGGTGGTGCTTCTTATTTACTAAATAAGCTTACTCAGGATTCTGAACCCCAGCAACCTATCTCTTCAAACGCTTATTTAGAGCAAGTCCAAGAAGCTTATAATCTGGCAGCTAAAGACTATTTGACACGATTCAGCAATCAAGGGTTTTCTACTCTAGCTCAATATCAAAAGTTAGCTGAAAAAATGATTAACATTGAAATTACAAAAGAGCCACTCAAACAAACAACACAGCATTATCAGTTGCAGTTATTGCAGACATTGCTGGCTAACCTGAATCAAGAATTAGAGGTAGTCAGCACTAAATTACCAACCTAAACGGCATGAACTAAAGCGTAAAATTGGGTTTGAGTCGTTCATTTCCTTCTGTTATAGCAATCGCCAAGGCAATTAGGACTCTCGCCAAAATCTAAACTCTTGAGTCGTCAATTTTTTACCCTATTGAGCTATAGATGCTGGGTACTTCCACTTACGGAACTTTCCATAATCGGATAGTTTTATCCGCGCTTCCACTGGCAAGAATTGAGCTGTCAGGACAAAAAGCTAGAGAATAAACAGCATCAGAATGCCCAGTCAAGGTGTTAATTAAGTCTCCCGTTAGGGCATTCCATAGCTTGATAGTTTTATCATAACCACCCGTTGCGAAAAACTGTCCATTCGGACTGAAAGCAATCGCCTTAATTTCTTCGGAATGTAGGGTATCTTTAATCACTTCTTCCTGAATTTTCAAGGCCCATAAGCTGAATGCACCTTTTAATCCACCAGTTGCAAAAGTCTGACCATTTGCATTGAAACAAACTGACCGAGGTGCTGAAGAGGCGGCAAAGGTAATTTGTTCATCCGTATCCAGTTTCCAAAGTTTAATGGTGTTGCCGGCTGTACTAATGATGCAGGATTCAACAGGGCTGAAGGCGAGGGAAGCAATCGCGGATGAATGTCCAGTGAGCGTAGAGATTTCTGTCCATGTTTGCGTGTCCCACAGCTTAATGAGTTTATCACTTCCTCCACTCGCAAGAATTTTTCCATCTGCACTGAAGGCTACCGCTCTCACACCTTGCGCCAACAAACTCCCTTGAGAGTGTCCGGTTAAGGTGCGGGTTTTTCCTCGTTCTGACCGGAGAAAGTGCTGCAAGTGCCATATTTTAATGGTCTTATCCGTGCCACCACTGGCAATAAACTTGCCATTGGGGCTAACACTTAGCGATGTCACGGCTGATTCTGACCAATTGTCCGCGTGTCCTCTCAACGTTCGGATGAGTTTGCCACTGGTCAGGTTCCACAGTTGAATTCGGTTATCTCCAGCGCTGAGCAGTATTTCTCCGTCAGGACTAAATGCAATCGCTGTCACTGGAAATGTATGACCATTAAGAATACCGATCTGTGTGTTTTGTTGTACACTAAGCATACTGATTCCCCTGGAATGTATAACATGAGGAAAGTGCAGTTAATTCTGCTAAGTTGAAAGAATTAACGTCTCTTCGCAGACGCAATTGCACTGAATTTCTCTATTCAGTGTGCTGATTATAAAAGCCTCTTTCCCTCACTCGAAAAGAGACTATCTTCCAACACCTTAGCAGGGGTACTGTAGCGATCGCTATTTGTTAAGCAAGACCTAATGAAAACTTCATTAAGGCTTTAAGGTTGATCTAACGCTGCAATGCTCAAAAAAGCAGGTTAAGGGTGCGCTTTGCCTACTGATTGGATCAATGAAAAATACCTTACCTGTGAACCTTAACTCGCTTTCCCCGTGGGTTCCGTTAAGGATTCCTCTTCCATCTTGATGACTAAGTCAATTAGGTAGCGAGCGAAGCGAATCGTATCGGCCAAACCTCTTTCGGTAACAGGATAGCTATAACGAGCGAAGCTTTCTCTAGGGTGCTGCCATCGCAACCATAACTGTCCATCAACAACCTTCGTACTAATCAACCAGCCTCGATATCGCAATGGTTTCATCTGCAAGCTGATTTCAGGCGTGTTTGCAGTTACTGGCATTCTCCGTCTCCTTCATCATCGTTTATCGGCGTCTCTAGCTCGCTCAACCCCTACCCAAACAATGCATTTCTGCATTACCTAGCAATCGGTTGACAAATCCGCCTAATTTTGATATCTATGTTGGGCAATATCCCGCTAAAAGTGTAGAATGTTTTTTGATTTTTCTCTATCGTGTATTTTTTCACTCACCTCAGAAGGAGTCTCTATCCTTAATCTAAGGTGATTGACTATATTCTGAAGTGTAGCTGTTCAATCATAATATTCTATCTCTGCGTAAAATTGTGTATAGACTTGCCTTTTTTATTAGGCGTAAAATGAAGTTTGTATAAAGTTGCTGTTCTTAAGAATCCCCTCGCCACTCCTCGACGGACTAATGGGATGAACTCACATTTTGCACCAGAGCCTTGAATTAAAATTCAGGCTCAAAGCTTAAACCTATTGAAACAGGTTGAAAACTTTACCAGGTGAATCTTTCAGTCAGTTAAAACTGACTTGAGCTTTCAGCGCGTTCCCGCAGGGTAGGGTACTTTAGTTCAGGGCATAGGTGCAAGAATTGAGGTGAACCAAGCCGGAAAGCGGAATCTCTCCGGCTTAGCCTTTCTCATATCGTGCACAGCGACAAAAAGCCACTACCCTTCTAGGATGGAAGCCAGCTTACTTGGCCAAACTCAAGGGAGATAGGGTTTCACTGACTGCGGTTGCCAATAATCCCTGGAACAATTTGAGGCCATCAGTCCCCCCGATGAGGGAATCTGACTCCCGTTCTGGGTGGGGCATCATCCCCAAAACCCTGCCTGTGCGATCGCAAATTCCGGCAATGTTGTTCAAGGAACCATTGGGGTTGCCCTTGTCGTCTGTCTCACCCGTAGTCGTGGAGTAACGAAACAAGACTTGTCCGTTATCTTCCAATGCTTTGAGCGTGTCAGAATCGGCATAGTAGCGACCTTCCCCATGAGCAATGGGCAGGGTAATCACCTCTTGAGCTTGGTAAGCCGAAGTCCAGGGCAGATCGGTGCGTTCCACTTTGACAGGAACGCGATCGCAAATAAAATGTAAGTCTCGATTGCGAACCAGTGCCCCTGGCAGTAGCCCCATTTCCGTTAATACCTGAAAACCGTTGCAGATACCCAGGACAAACTTACCCTGCTTGGCATGTTCTACCACCTGCCCCATCACCGGCGAAAATTGGGCAATAGCCCCACAACGGAGGTAATCCCCATAACTGAAACCACCCGGTAGTACCACCACATCTAAGTCAGAAATATCCGTTTCCTGGTGCCAAACCATCCGCGTGGGTTGATCAAGTAAACTCTGAGTCACATAAGCCACATCGCGATCGCAGTTTGACCCCGGAAACACCACAATTCCAAATTTCATGACGACGCCCCCATCAGTGCCGCTACCTCAACCAAATCAAACCGATAATTTTCAATCACTGGATTCGCCAAAAGTTGATCGCAGATGCTGTCAAGTTGCTGCCGTGCTGTTTCTTCATTGGCAGCGCTTATCATCAAATCAATATACTTGCCAATTCGTACCTGCTCGACATTGTCGAAACCCAGTTGCTTCAGTCCCGACTCCACCGCCACTCCGGCTGGATCTAATACTGAAGGTCGGAGGGTAACATAAATGTGCGCTTGATATTTGTGAATCACTCTTCATTCCCCAATTGATAAGAAAGCCCATTTTAAAGTTTGCAGTACCAATTCCCAAACTCTCCCAGAAATTTTTAGTGAAATTCAGTAGCAAGCCCATGAAAGTCCAGCGTACCCGCTCTCAAGACCGAATTTTGAATTTGCTCAAAAGTTTAAACCGTGCCGTCTCTGCCCAGGATATTTATGTCGAGTTACGCAACCGCGAACAAAGTATGGGGTTGGCAACCGTCTACCGCTCTCTGGAAGTGTTGAAGCTCGAAGGTGCCGTACAAGTGCGAACCCTTGCCAATGGCGAATCTCTTTATAGTTCGGTGCAGCGCGACCAACACCACCTCACCTGCCTCAATTGTGGGGCATCCATTGCGATCAATGAATGTCCCGTTCATCAACTCGAATCACAGTTGGAAGATTCTCACCAATTCAGAATTTACTACCATACGCTGGAGTTTTTTGGACTATGCGATCGCTGTTCTACGGCTCATGATAGCGAAAAAACCGATGCAACTCCTCATCCTCATCCCTAAGAAATTCAGGCGTTTTCCGTCAATCCATCCTGGGAATTAACGCCATTGTTGGAGTACTCATCTACCAAGACAGTCAACCGTTGTGAGCGTTCTACAAATCGTAAGGTACGTCCTATGTGGGATAGGCATGACCTATTCTAGACGGAGGAAAGCAGAGCGATCGCTCCTTATCCCTTCATTTTTCCTCAAGTTGGGTAACGTGCGATCGCTCTAGACGGTCTCAATCTTATTTCCTAATCAAGAAGTCTTGCTGAAAAAAGACCCATCTTTTTTGAACACAAGTTGTCCTAATCCACAATAAACAAGATTCCTAACAGGATGACAACCCTGTCAGCTAACTTATAATGAGCATCAGCTCAGTAAGGGCACGCTTAATTTCTAACATCAAAACCCCCTGCTTCGCTTCCTTATCTGCCAGGACAAGAAAGACCGCATCCGCACCACAACTCGTCAAAATGCTAAAGCCTTCCTGACCGTGAATATAGACACGATCCATTTCACCTCTGCCGAGTTCTCCACCAATGCGTTCGCCCAAAGACAACATGGCGGCAGACATCGCCGAAACCCGATCCTCATCCATACTACCGGGCAAGCATGAAGCCAAGGGTAAGCCGTCTGTGGTAACCATCGCTGCCCCTTGAACATTAGAGGTTATTGAAACAAAGTTTTGCAGAACATTGCCCAGCTTGTGAGTATTGATTGGCATTATTGTACTCCTGTCAAATTTTAGACACTTTGACTGAATGAATGTGTCATATTATTAGGTGCAGAAAGCTCTTAGCCGATAGCTCATTTATAAGTTACGGAATCCATATTTTTACTCAGCTATGGCCTAGCTGAATCAAGGCTTGAGCAAAGTTTTTCTAGGCGCTTAATCTAGGATTACGTATTCGAGTACATCAGTATCAATTGTGGCTATTGTGGCTATTAGCTATCAACTCGGATATATTTAAAAACATAAAGATTAGTAAAATAAAGCTGTATATAAAGACACGGCTTTACTTAATGCAAATATCGTTGTAAGTTAAACCTCGTTGTATTTGAATATCTAAATCTACAAGTGCAAAAAGTCTATTTGGCTCTAAATATGAGTTAGTGCTGTCCTTAGCGTGTAATTCTGAAAGAGCGAAGTAGGTATCTATTACATCTTTGCGATCGCCACAGTTAAAAAATTGGGGTCGATACTGACTCCACCAGTGTGGAACACATGCATTATAAAAGTTTGAATCGGGCATCTGCTCCATTCTTTTATACAATTGAGGCGATAGTCTGCCTTAATTTTTTGGAATATCGCCTTCGCATAGCACAACAATTTTATTCAGAATCCTACGAGATTTAAGGATTTTACAAAACCAAACAATCTTGCCACTGATTGGTGATTGATTTAATAATTCGTGAGCGTGATACTGCGTTGCAATCTAACGTAGAATTTAACGAACCACAGAGGCACTCCAGGACGCTGAGGTAAGAGAAAGAGAGAGTGATACATTTGAATGCAACTTGGTATGAGCAGCCTCAACCAAACGCGTAAAGTTTATCGGTAATTACTCCGAGCATAAAATGGTTAAGTTCGGTTCTGGTGCAGGGCCCAGGTTAGATAGGGTGTGCAGGAAAGGGTTTATCCGTTTGCAACCCAATGATTTGTTCTAAGTCCTTGGCAATATAACCCAGTTCATGAGAGGTAATCGTCGATACCACCTTTGTATCGGCATCCAGTACGCCATTTTCCCTCTCTTGCTGCATCAGGAATTTTACTTTATCCCACAAGGTGGCGGTGCGTTGTGTGGGATGAGCTAAAAACGACTCATCTCCTACGTATGAAGTGTAATTTTTTTGTATAAAATCCCGGACATTAATTTCCTGCGTCCATAACATCTCGAACGGCTATACTTGCGAGTTGATAATTGGGTGGAGTGAGGGTAAGACAGACTGAACAGCCTGTCATGATGAGCTGGCTTATGAGCTAGGGGAAGCGATCTCACGTTCTAGCTTAATCATCGAACCTGATGCATTCGTGCGATAAATCCAGCGTTGTTGCCCACTCATCACAGCGATTTGCCAGCCAGGAACGACCATCTGGGTACACAAAGCCGCAGAATCAGCTAGCCCCAGGCAATTATCCGACCAGGTTTGTGGTTTAGCCTGAACAATGCGGAGAGCGGAGGTTGGTAAACCCGACTGCTTGGAGGCATGGTGCAATACAGAATTCCCAAAGCTGATCGAAAAGGTGGTTCTGGTTCCCTCAGGACGGAACAGAGCCTTTGTTGTATCTGGTGGTGTCTGACCAACGCAGAAGTACAAAATCCCTGTAAATGCCAATGCCTGGATGATCAGACGGGGCTGAATCACTCTTCTGTCGAAAGTCGCTGTAGCAGAGCCTCTAGTATTTGTGTCTTCCATCGCCGTCCTCACAACTGGTGCTTTAGTCTCTTGAGCGTACTAATCCATAGATAAAAAGCACCCCAATGCTGAGTAGCTCCGGAAACCTGAAAAATTTCTTCCCGGTCGGAAAATATGGAATGCACTTGCATGATTTTTGCGCCGGAGCATAAACTCGTTTTGTTTTTGGAGCCGATGCTTGCCAATTGCAATCGGATTCTCTGGAGCAGTACGCAAAAATGTTTTGTTGTCGAGGTAGGAAAATTCACAACCACGACGCGCCTTTAAGGCTGCACTCTAAAGAGCGCTTACGCAAATGCATAATTTTTACAGAAGGTATGACTGTAGCCTTTGAACAGTAGGTTCTGCAACCAATTTGGATTTGGGAGAACCTTGTCAATCCCTCTTTGTACTAATTTTTGGACATAGAAATAGGAGATCTCATTTTAACCGGGAAAATACTGAATTGCCATGCACCTATGGTAAAGAATGCATGACAATTGATTAAGGTTGCTATAGGGACGGGGTCATACCCAATCCGTTTCGATAACCCCCTTATTCCTCAAAGCAGTGGGAGAGAGGAGCCAAAGCTCATACGAGGATGGGGAAGAGATTCTTTAGACCCTTAACAAAGGGATCTACTAGTGGGATTTGGGATCAGAGGGTTGAAACTTGTAAAGTTTGAAGTTTGAAGTTTAGAACGCATTAACTTGCCAATTTTCAACTTGCTAACCTCCCTTCAAAGGGTAAAAGTCATTTAACCCCCAATTCCCAGACGAACGGCTAAGGCGGGAGTAAAGGGAATGAGGGTTGCCACCATCAAAAACAGCATTAACAATCCTAGAATAGCTCGTGTGTCATTGAGTTCTGTAATCTCATTGAGCGTTGGACGTTCTAGAGCCCGCAGCAAAAACAGAATCACGATTGCCCAGTACAAAACAATAGGATTGGCTGGATTCACCAAAGCGACAATTCCCAAGACAATTAAGGTAGCAATGGTGGTACGTCGAGCGGTTTTGCGTCCGTAGATAGCTTGAACAACTCGCCCTCCATCCAGTTGCCCTGCTGGCATCACGTTTAATGCTGTCACCACCAAGCCTAGCCAACCAATAATCACTAATGGGTGAACATCCACCAAATTTCCTTGTAAAGCCGAACCCAAGAAAACTCGTGCTAGCGATCCCACCAAGATCGATCCCTGAAAAAACTGAACAGGGACTTGAAAGGAACTGCCCTGATGAGAGAGGATAAATCCGGCAATCAACATCAGTAAGGAAACAATACCACCGGCGGCTGGCCCTGCGAAGGAGATATCAAACAAGGCCGCTCGGTGAGGAATTAAAGACTCAAAGCGAGTAATAGCACCAAAAGAACCAATTTGCCAACTGGGAATGAAAAAAGGCAGACTGAGCTTTACTTTATGGCGTATGGCTTGCCACCAGTGACCGAGTTCGTGCGCGGCAAAAACCGTCCAGATTCCCAGCGCGAAGGGCAGGACTTCCTGAAATCGCTCTGGGTTTTTGAAGAAATCGAAGTTCAGCAGCAACCCAGCCGCTTCTAGGGATGTGGCGATTGTGGCAACCAGAAGGACAACGGCGAGAATTTTTTGAGGGACGGTTGCGGGTTGGGGATCATTGCTGCTGGGAAGAACAATCACGACGGGTCTTCCTTCGGGGCTTTCGACTAAAAAGAGTCGGTAGCGATCATCTAATCGTTCTTTGACACTGCTCGCTAAACGGGAATACACTTCTTCTGGGTCTGTGCCCCGCATATTACCTTTGAAAATCACTCCTTCCTGATAGGGAATCGTTTCCGTAGCAAAGAAGGTGTCAATGCTAAAAATCCCTTGCAGCAGCTTCAGATCGTCTGCCGGAATGGGAACAACCTCAATTGCGGGATTCGTGCCATTGTTGGGCGGCGCTGCATTCTCAGTTGTTGCGATTTGTGGCTGCTCCGGCTGTTGGGGAGTATCACTCGGTTGGGCTTTGTTATCGAGCAGTTGTTTAGCCTGTTCCTGCAACACCGCACCCTGGCCGGCATCCCGTAAAAGCTTACCCAAATAGATGTACAACCCGGCTGAAGCGACCAACAAAAAGAGAATGCCCACGAAATTGAGATAAATTCCAGCGGTCACTAAGCCAAAAAACACTAACCAAGGAGCTGTTAATACGACAGACTGCAACCAGGCTAAGATTCCCAGTTTGCCGTAAGTCCGGGCACGGTTGAAGCCCCAACCCATGACGCCGAGCGCCACGAGAATAATTAATACCGTTGCAGTCGTCTCCGATCCAGTAAACATTTTAGAGTAGTTAGTCGTTTCTTATAGGTGATGGGAACAATCGCAGAAAAAGCCTCAACTGTTCTCCTTACTATTGTTATTCCAGCTTTGCACGGCAATCCTGAGATCGCCTTGATGTTGAAGCAGGAGGCGATCGCTTTCTTCTTTGTCGAGTCCTGTCCAATGCATCACAAGCGCTAGTTTGACATGGCGTCCACTGCGCTCTAATAAATATCCTGCCTCCTCCCGGCTGAGACTGGTGAGGTCTTGCAGAATTCGCAACGCACGGTCATGAAGTTTTTTGTTGGTCACGGCAACATCTACCATGCGATTGCCGTAGACTTTGCCCCGCCGAACCATCACACTGGTGGAGATGATGTTTAAGGCCATCTTGGTCACGGTACCCGCTTTCAGCCGCGTGGAGCCAGCCAGGACTTCTGGGCCAACCAAGAGTCGAATATCCAAGTCAGCCTCCGTACTCACCTGTTCTGCCGGAACACAGGCAATTAAAATTGTTGTCGCTCCTCGCTGTCGTGCGGCTTGGAGAGCACCGTGAACGAAGGGTGTGGTGCCACCTGCGGTGATGCCGACGACAACATCGAGTTCCGTAACATGGCGATGGGCGATCGCTTCTGCCCCATCTTCCGGTTTATCCTCCAAATCTTCCGAACTCCGCACCAAAGCACCGGCACCCCCAGCAATGATTCCCTGAACCAGTTCGGGCGGTGTACAAAAGGTGGGGGGACACTCTGCTGCATCCAGTACCCCTAAACGTCCACTCGTTCCTGCTCCCACATAGAAGAGCCGTCCCCCCCGACTCAGAGCAAGAGCCGTGCGGTCAATGGCTTGTGCCAGCTCAGTTCGTGCTGCTGCGATCGCACTGAGAGTTTTGGCATCCTCGCGATTAAATAGATCTACCAACTCCAGGGATGTTAGCTGGTCAAGGTTCTGACTTGCTGGATTAATCTGCTCAGTCAGCAGATGACCCCGCTCCTCCAAATTCTTCATGATTTTACTGTTTGGTCATCGGTCATTGGTCATTGGTCATTGGTCATCGGTCATTGGTCATTGTTTGACTTTTTCCCTTTTCCAATTCCCTGAATATTTACAATAGTCCCTCTAGCTGACGACGAATGCGCTCTAAGTCAGTCATTTCCGGTTCTTCAGATTGAGCGGCCTTCGCTTGCCAGTCTGTTTGTTCCACATTCGTCTCTGGCGGAATTTCCAAACGTCCGGGTTCAATCAGCTCCCAATCATAATCATTCGAGCGGCAAAACTCTTCAATTTCATCAGCACCGATGGCTTCCACAGTGGCTTCTGGGAAATCCTGCGCTTCCAATAACAAACCAAAACGGGTGGCATCGTCTTCTGATTCAAACATCAGTACCTTGTTGCGATCACCAATCCGAATCGTGTGAATTCCCTCGTTTTCCGTTCGGGCATGAAATAGGAGAACAAATACTCGCTGGGGTGCAACCATATGTTGTTTCTTTCTAGGGGTACATGCTAAACAAAACCGTCTTTACCTAGATTATCTGACTTCTGGCTGCCGGCACCTGACACTTGACCCCTGACACCTGATACCGAGTTGGGTTCAAAGATAGTAGATCAGTTGGATGGGCAGATGGGGAGATGGGGGGAAAGATAAAGTACTACGTTTGACTGCAACTGTGTATGAACACCTTCCTATTGATGGGCAACGCGACCATAACGTGCCCTAACAGTCACCGTTGGATTGTCTTGATTGCACAGCCACGCCCACATTTGATCCCCCAGGCAGAAATGCCACCACTCTCCTGGATGACGGCGGAAGCCAGCCGAGTACATGACATCCCGCAATAGCTGCCGATGCTCATGATAGGGCTTGTCCGGCTGATTGGCGTAATAGTCGGGATGAGAACGGGGTGAGAGTTCGTCAATGGCTGAACCCATATCAATCATCTGACCTGTAGCATCCACCAAGGTCAGATCGATGGCGGCACCAGTACTGTGAGGCGGCGGCGTCTTTGGGTTGGGACTGGGCACCGCCCAGATTTGATAGACTTGCTGTAAAATGGCGTCGCGTTGGTCGTCGGATAGGGTCTCTGGGTCTAAGTTTTGGGCTTGAACGACCTCAGCGAATGTGTGATCCACCATAAATTGTTGAACGGCTACGGGTCGATAGGCATCAAAAATCTGGATGCGCCAATCGGCATGTCGTTGTTGGAGTTCAGCTTGTACAGTAATCAAGGCTGCGATCACGCTCTCGCGCAGATAGTACGGAGAAGTGTCCCCATAGGGCGCTCCCAGTTTTTCGTAGGGATGAGGTGATTCTACGGCAAACTGTTCTAGGGGAATAGGTACGAGCGGCTCTCCACACTCTTGAATCGGTATCTTCTGATAAGGTTTCATCGCGGAGTCAAATTTTTAGCAACCTGGAAATAATTGATAAATTTTATATCAAATAAAATCCCTAGCCATGCTTTATGGAGAGTGTATCAGTAAGCCCGAAGAATTAAAAAAACACTAAAAGCCCCGATTGACATTTGACGAAGCTATGAATAGTTAGGAACTAATTGAACAACTAGGTGAAATGTAAGACTGGCGATATCCACGGACTTTCAATGCTGACTGACGAGCTGACGTTTGAGCGGATACCACAAGTACCCATCGAAAAGGCACAGAAGATACACCCGTTGTCACAGGGGCACTTGTTCCTCCTATTTCTGCACGTTTCTGAAGTTTTCTTCTGAGGCTTTTTCCCGGTTCACAGTAAATTTTGTAGTTTTTGAGTTCTGGACATTCCGAAAGTTTCTTAAAGGTTTCTAGCGCAGCAACGACGAATGCTTCCCTAATATCTTCATTCATTTTATGTGCATCCCATTAACTTATACCTTCTACCTTTAAGCATCTCGGTTTGTCAGACTTATTTGCATAAAGCAGTTTTGAGGATTGAGGGAAAATGGATGAAATTTTGGTGAAGCAGCCTAAAGTCATCGGTAGGTAGTGTGCCAAGACGCACTCTAAAGCTGTGGCTGAGCCGAAAAACTCGGACTGAGCCGATTAGGTGAATCAGTAATTTTACTTACAGCCGTGGAATTCCGAATGAAAGTGTTTTACAAAATCAAATGACCCTCTTTGAAAACGCCCAGTTCCGGCGCACACAAGAGGGATTATCTATTTGCTAGATGGGATATAACATCCCTTAACTTCGCAGAAGCTGCTTTACTGTACCAACAAGCTCTTGAGGGTGGAAAGGCTTGGAAATATAAGCATCAGCACCTTGCTTGATACCCCAGTAGCGGTCAAATTCTTCTTTCTTCGCCGAACACATAACCACCGCCAAGTTTTGGGTTCTAGAGTTGGCTTTGAGCCGACGGCAGACTTCATAGCCATTCATCCGGGGCATGATGATGTCTAAAACCACGAGATCTGGAGAAGACGATTGAATTTGCTCTAGGGCTTCGACGCCATCACCTGCCACAATGACCCTCAGTCCATACCCTTTCAGAAGTTGTGAGATCATTTCTCTTTGTGGAAGACTATCTTCTACCACCAGGACTGTACTCATAACTAATCCCTACCTACTTGGCCTCTTTCAAATATTAATGAGAAATTCTGGGACAAGGCACCTAATTAGCTTCGCTTTTCTTGGCTTAAACAAGATTTACGCCGTCACTCTATTTGAGCTAGTGTACTCCGATACGCCCCAAGACGACTAACTTCTTTTAGGGCGTCCAAGAGTAGTGATGTACAAAACGGCTTCATCGGTTGGGATACCCAATACTTCATTCACCTGGTCATCAAAAAATCCACCAATACCACTAACCCCTAAACCCAGGTAAATGGCGGCTAGATTCATCCGTTGTCCCAAATGACCCGCATCCATGTGGAGATAACGGTAGGCGCGATCGCCTTGTTTGTCCACCGCCCTTTTCAAGTCAGACGTATGGAATACCACAACTCCCGCATCTCGACCCAACTCTTGTCCTAGACACAAGTAGTGTAACTCTCGCCGGAAGTTTTTAAATCGAATTTGCCGTAATTCTTGAGCTTTCGGCGCGTAATAGTAACAGCCCTCTTCTAAGTTCGTCACGCCCGACACGGCGATAAAGGTTTCAATTAAACTCAAATCGAAATAATCCGGCGAACCGTCCAGCCCTTGGTCAGTATAGTGCTGAGGCTGATAAGTAAAATCGAGTACATATTTGAGTTCATCTAGAGTTAGATTGGCACCATTATAAGCACGAGTGGAGCGACGTTTCAGGATGGTATTCTCCAACGATTGGAGAATACCATCGCTGCTGCCCTCTGCCCAATTGATTGGCCTTGTAACTGTTGAAACCTTTGTACAGAACGGAAAATTATATTTATCTCCTTGTAGCAGTTGTGCCTCTTTAACTTGATATTTCTCAACCTCAACATCCCAATTCCGCATCTGATCGATTTCGGTGACATGATGCAAATAATTGAGTAATTGCCCGTCTGGAATTTCTGGATAGTGTAGGAAAATCATGGAGGGCAAGGTGGTGGGAGCCGGCGGCAGTTGTTGTCGAAAATTGAGCTGATCGGCGATGGGAATCACCGCGATCGCAGCTTCCTTCTTCGAGTCTAGATAAAGCAGCTCGTTCACCGTCTCATCTGAAAAACCACCAATCAGGTGCGGTCGGTAATCGGTGAAGGCTGAAGCTAGCTCAATGTTACCCAGGATATGACCCGTATCCAAGAAAATCCGCCGATAAGCCCGGTCTTCATAACGCCATGCGGAACGATAAAAAACGGCTGTAATCACAATGGCGATATCTGTACTGCCTAAGGTCGTATGCCAGTAACAGGCATCTTGCAGCACACACCAAACTTCGCTCTCCCAAAAATGAACCAGAGAATGGCTTCGGCACTGATAGTTATACAGCCCTGTCGGTAAAGCCGGTGTTCCTCGGCAGACCAAATATACCTCGGCTGGGTATAATCCCCCGGCAGAGGGAGCTGCTCGCAGATACATGGGTGGGCCCATCAAGGTCGGCATCCTCGCCGTCAATCCATAGCTGTAAAAGAGCAGTTGTGACAGCCGCCACAACGTTTTACCCGGTTCACTCGTAAACGCCTTTGGGTCTTCTTTTAGATAGGGTTTCAGGTCAATGTTAGCGCCAACTTTATAGTCCTTATAAGGTACGGGTTGATTTTCCCAGTCGAGAACCTTGCTTTTGGCGGCGATCGTCTCTGGATAATATTTAGTGCGCTCGTGGTAATGCTGAGCAATTGATAATTGCTGGTCTGACATAATTGTTTTAATACGTTTTTGCTTCGTCGTTTATCTTGACATCATAAGGTCACCCAACTTTTTACACACTTCTGAGCAGAACCTACCAAAAGACGATGCTCTTAGCTCGGATAGGTGACAGACTCGTCTCTCAACTGTCTCAATCCCCTGCATTCTGTCTATCCTTAAGGTTAATCCAATACCTTGACCTTCGTTTATGGATGGCTGTAGAAGTTGATAGGGCATTCATGAAAATTAAATTTTGTCAATAAAATTCTAAGATATTTATTTAATTCTTTACAATTCTTAAGAAAATATTAGAACAAATGTGTCTTTGGTTACAGTGGCTTACCTTATTAAAGTGGAACAAAAAATGGGTATAAATACTCATTGACATTGGGGGAGTAAAGTTTCTCCGTCGGAGAGATGCATCCAAACCAAAAGCACAGATGAAGAAGATACGTGGATCAGAGCTACTCGCTCAATATGCGAGTGGGAGACGAGACTTTAGCAAAGTAGATATCAGTGGGGCTGACTTATTTGAATCCGATTTACCAGGAATCGATTTGAGGGGTAGCAACCTTCAAAAAACTTACCTGCCCTACGCTAACCTGAGTCAAGCTG
The DNA here is from genome assembly GCA_039962225.1 of Microcoleus sp. AS-A8. Classification (NCBI taxonomy): domain Bacteria; kingdom Bacillati; phylum Cyanobacteriota; class Cyanophyceae; order Oscillatoriales; family Microcoleaceae; genus Microcoleus; species Microcoleus sp. AS-A8. The sequence continues at coordinate 12,167 of JAMPKV010000030.1, read as the reverse complement.
ACTTGCAGCAGGCTCAGCTTCAGGCCGCACAGTTGAGTGATGCCCAGCTTTTTCAGGCCAATTTAGAGAATGCAGATCTTGAGGCAGCCAATTTGTTTAGAGCCAGTCTGCGACGAGTCAACTTGCGGGGCGCTAATTTGTCGCGTGCAAATTTACAAGGAGCTGATTTAGCTAAGGCTGACCTGAGTTATGCCAATTTAAGTGGTGCTGACTTGAGCGGTGCAAATCTGAGTCAAACTAACCTGACAAAGACACAGTTAAGTGGCAGTAACTTGTTTCGTAGCCATAAAGCTGAACTCTCTGAGGCTTACGTGGACAGTTCAACGATTTATCCAGATGGACATCGTCCTCCTTTGCCATCGGCAGAGGAAGGAGATTGAGTCACAGGATCTACCAATCGAATGATACGTATTAGAGCCGCTCTTGTTATTTATGGTTTAGTTTGCTTGTGCAGCTTAGGCATTGCCACAAACCAATCTCCAGCCCACGCTAACTGGCAAAACTGTTCGATAAGTATGCACTCATCACAAACAGATACACTACTGGTTGACTCGAAAATTCAACAACTCGTAGAAAGACAGGCTAAGGCTTGGGAAGCCGCCGACTCTAAACAAATCATTGCTGATTTTGTGGACGATTGTTTGTTTGCTGTACCGGGTTTCCAGTTCAGGGGAAAACAAGAGGTTAAACAGGCAGCGGATAGTTACTTCGCCGAATTCACAGATACAAAAGTGACGATAAAACGGATTATTGCCAAGGGGAATGAGGGAGCTATTGAGTGGAATTGGAGTGAAAAAAATAAAGAAACGGGTGAAAAATCTCAAGCTGAAGATGCCATCATTTTTGAGCTTGAAGGAGATCAGATAAAATACTGGCGAGAATATATTGATAAAAAAATCATCAAGTAGGGAGTATGAAACTACACAGCCTCGGTACTAAAGAGGTTTCTTGTGAGGGAGAACAAGATCTCGTGTCTGGTTACAGCTCACCTTATATCAAAAAGTATTCGATCATGCATCTATCAGAAGGTAGGTTTATGACATTTTTTGATAACACTCTAGAGATTTCTCTATTACTTTTTGTCCTTGATTTCAGTCAATCCAAGTTTTTTAACCAAAAAGGGACTTAAAAAACTATCTGTACAAAGAAGACGGCATTCTGTAAAATGCTAGATTAAGTCTGTCTGAGTAATCTTTATTTTCAGACATTATGCGTCTGTTTTGACAAATTTAGACGACTCTCTATAAGCCTTTCCATCACTCTTATTATGGTCTCAACTCCTCCCCCCCAATCCTCCTCATCTCAGTATGAAATATCAGAAGCAAAAGTTGAAGCAGAAGTCGATGCGTTAGTTTCTGAGACTCCATCCGAAAGTGAAATAGATTTAGAGTTTTTATATACCAGAGATATTGAATTTCGCCAGGAGAGCCTCTACTTCATTGTTGTCGATCGCTTTTCTGATGGCGATCCAGAAAATAGTGAAGGCCCAAATCCAGAGCTTTATGACCCCGAAGGAAAGGATTGGGGAAAATACTGGGGGGGAGATTTACAAGGAATTATTGACAAATTGGACTACTTAAAAAACTTGGGAGTGACAGCCATTTGGCTCACTCCTTTGTTTGAGCAAGTTGAAGCTTTATTTATTGATAGTGCCGCTATTCATGGCTACTGGACAAAGGATTTTAAGCGACTCAATCCTCGCTTTATTCACAAAGACGATGACCCGTCTCTCAATAAAACTCAAGAAAGTAGAAATACGGTTTTTGACAGATTAATTGATGAATTACACAAACGGAACATGAAAATGATTCTGGATATTGTGTGTAACCATAGCAACCCTGATTTTAGCGGCAAGAAGGGATTACTCTACGATGATGGCAAGCTAATCGCTGATTTTAATAATGATAAAAATCACTGGTATCACCATTATGGTGAAGTGACAGATTGGGAAGACGAGTGGCAAGTGCAAAATTGTGAATTGTCAGGGCTTGCCACGTTTAACGAAAATAATATCCAATATCGGAACTACATTAAGTCAGCCATGAAGCAATGGCTAGATCGAGGAGTCGATGCTTTACGGGTTGACACGGTGAAGCATATGCCGATCTGGTTTTGGCAAGAATTTATTGCTGACATTCAAAGCCATAGACCCGATGTTTTTATTTTCGGAGAGTGGATTCATAGTAGCCCTCTGAATGACCGTTCCGTTGAATTTGCTAATGAATCTGGAATGTCAATTCTAGATTTTGGTCTTTGCATGGCGATTCGACAAGCCTTAGGGACGGGGGCTGAAGGAGGATTTCACTTAATTCAAGAAGTCTTTGACCAAGATTATCACTACTATAGTGCAACTGAGCTGATTACATTTATCGATAATCACGATATGCACCGCTTCCAAACGCTAAATCCTGACCCGGATATTTTGCGTTTGGCGGTTATATTGATTATGACGGCTCGTGGTATTCCCTGCATTTATTACGGCACAGAACAGTATCTCCACGATGACACCAATGGAGATATGGACCCTTATGGAAATAACGACCCTTACAACCGTCCAATGATGGATAAATGGGATACTGATAGCCAGCTTTATCGAGATATTCGCTTACTTTCTGGCTTGCGGCGACTCAATCCTGCTGTATCGATGGGAAGTCAGTGGCAAAAGTATCTGACTCCTGATGTTTACTGTTATGTGCGGCGTTATCGGGATTCACTGTTGTTTGTGGCGATGAATCGTGGAGAATCAGTGACGCTGGACGAGGTTGAAACCGAGTTGCCTGAGGGAGAACATACAGATGTCTTATCACGACGGAAATATGAAGTCAAAAATGGCAAGTTGTATGACTTTCAGTTAGATTCAAAGGAAGTCATTGTTATCAGTCATGTTGGAGAGCGAATTAAGGCGCAAACCATTGTACGAGCGCAACTTAATGGCGTCCAAACGAAACCTGGTGAAAAAATTGTCGTAATCGGAGATTGTCCGGAATTAGGCAACTGGGATATTGCCAAAGCTTATCCTCTGGAATACATCAATACCAACACTTGGTTTGGAGAAATTCCTTTTAATGAAAGTGCCGGAAAGCCAATCGTTTACAAATATGTCCTATTGCGTGAAGGTACGTCTCCATTGCGGGAAAACATTGTTGCTCGTCGCTGGGTGATTGCCAGTGAAGGAACTGTAAAATGGCGGGATCAATGGGCATCTGGACGAGAGTCTTAATCGGGGACAAGCGCTTTGGCGGCAGAAAAACCGGAAGAAGCGATCGCTTCTTTGCAAAAAGCTAGAAGCCGATTCAAAGAACATACTAGATTTTTCGAGGGAGGCTAACTCCCTCGAATACTGTTGCAACAAATTTCGGAGGTAGACAAATTAGCAGTTTTAGCTAGGTGGACTTGGCATCCACCCATCCTATCAGCCCCCATTTCTCCACTCCACTATGTCCCAGCGAAAGCCATTTGTTTTAGTCGTCAATTCAGCGATTTGTAGCCTCATCAGTGGTTCGGTGCTATCCACTTATCAGCTACCTAACTATGCTAAGTGGTTGGATACACCGAAAAACGCAGCAAATCCTGTGAGTGTTTCTCAATCTAACTTCCACCAAGCCCCTGTGGCGCAATCATTGCCCAGTAGAAGTTATACAACAGCTCAAATTAATTATTTTATAGAGGTGGCTCTCAAAAGTGAGTATGCTGACTCAGAGCCAACTATTAAAAAATGGGATAGAGATATTAATATACAAGTGCTTGGCTCACCCACGCCAGAAGACCTCAATACGTTGCAAACGGTCATTGATGAACTCAATACTTTAATAACAGGAATTCGTTTGCAAGTGGTGACCCAAGCAGGAGCTTCTATTCAAGACATTTCATCCAACAAACCTCGTGTTTTTGGCAATAACCCCAATGTAGAAATTTACTTTGTTCCGGAATCAAAATTTTCCCAATATGAGCCTAACTATCAGCCGATCAACTATGGTTTTTTCTGGGGATGGTGGAATGATCATCATGCCATCCATCGATCGAGGGTTTTGATTTCTACAAATGGAGTCACTCAGCAAGAACGTTCCCATTTGATTCGAGAAGAACTAACCCAATCCTTAGGACTGATGGAGGATTCCGAGCAATACAGCGATAGTATCTTTTATCAAGGCTGGACAGACACCAATCACTATGCCGAGATTGATAAAGTTGTGATCGAAATGCTGTATCGACCCGAAATTCATCCCGGTATGACTCAATCCCAAGTTCTAGAGGTTTTCCGAACCCTCAATGCCAGAAAATAGCCCACACAGAGGTGTGGGCCGAATGAAACACAAGCATCTCTTGAATTTTCAGTTGCTCCATTGTGTGAAACTCATGAGTCACAAACAATGGAAGCTCACAAGCTTTGATTAATAGGTTACGCTGCTTCCACTATACAAAGCGGCAGTAGTTTGGGGGCCAGCAATGCCGTTAATCTGTATTCCGCGCGATCGCTGAAAGTCTCTCACCGCCGCTTCGGTTACGTCCCCATAATACCCGGTGACTGAAGCAGTATAGAACCCAAGCGTTCTCAGACGATTTTGCAGGTTGTTGACGGCTTGCCCACTACTACCACGTTGCAAGCTAGCTGAGGGTGTACCGCCGCCGCCGCCGCCGCTGCCACTACTGGTACCATACAAAGCGGCTTGAGTTTGCGCCCCAGCAATTCCATTGACTTGGATTCTCCGCGATCGCTGAAAGTTTCTCACAGCGGTTTCGGTTAACTCGCCATAATAGCCAGTGACGGGCCCTGTAAACAAACCAAGGGCTTTCAGCCGATTTTGCAGATTGGTAACGGTTGAACCTCGGCTACCGCGTTGCAAAATCGTTGAGGGTGAACCCCCACCACCGCCCGCACTGCCACCACCACTGGTACTATACAAGACCGTTTGGGTCTGGGGGCCAGCAATTCCATTAACTTGGATTCCCCGCGATCGCTGAAAGTCTCTCACCGCCGCTTCGGTTAAGTCGCCATAATAGCCGGTGATGGGAGCCGTGTAAAAACCAAGGGCTTTCAAGCGATTTTGCAGGTTGGTGACGGCTTGCCCACTACTGTTGCGTTGTAAAGTACCGGAGGGCGCACCCCCACCACCGCCTGCACTGCCGCCACTACTACTAATCCAGCGCGTCGAAACCCAGTTCCCATTAGCAAGCTGCGTCCAACCCCCTGAAGACCGACCACTGAGGGAGATGCTGCTACCATTGGGTAAGCTGCCAACAATCCTACCACCGGGGCTAGAGCGGACATGGAGCAAACCGCCATCGGTGCGGACATAAGCCGAGACACCGGGAGTACCCCCACCGCCGCCGCCACTGCCGCCGCTATTACTAATCCAGCGACTATAAACCCAGTTCCCATTGGAAAGCTGAGTCCAACCCCCGGAAGCGCGACCACTCAGGGAAATGGATCTGCCATTGGGTAAGCTGCCAACCACTCTACCGCCGGGGCTGGTGCGGACATTGACAGGACTCCCGTTTGTTCTCACGAAAGCCGCCATCGCGCTAGTAGCGACGCTTAAAATGAGCAGCGCCATGATCGAGGAAATCAACCCAATCCAAGCCGAGCTCCGTGGCTTCCAGTTAAGTCCCTGGAAGAATTTCAACTCGTCAGCTTCTAGTTCGGGGTTATCTGCCTGTTCGTGATTGAGCGACCAATGAGTGTATGCAAGGATTTCCATGGCTTTTAAAGTAGATTTTAGTTTTGTAATCTGTGTTAAAGTGTGCTATTTCGTAGGGAATAGCGCACCCATAGAGCCACCTGACCTAAGAATGTAGTTAAGTTCGGCAATTTAGGCTTGGCGATCGCAATGCACCCACTAAAATTTGACTAGACTCCTCAGTAGTCAATGGTCTTAGCCGCTTTTTGCCAACTATGGACTTAAACGGTCAAGCCGTTAGAGCCGCTAACCCTTTGTCAATCTTCCTTAAGGGTAATTCTCAAAGATTTTCTCGACAGGGGAAATTATCTAAATCACCTTAGTTCTGTGTCTTAGATCGGTTTGCCCTGTGAGCCGAGTAACAAGCGTAGAACTTACTCCTTGACAAAATCAACATTTTGTCAAGTAGAAGAGGCAAGAGATCACTTGAGTGAACTCTTCTATTGCTCTAATAGGTAAAACCCAGGTTGATTGATGCAGGAAGCAGGCGAGTGTCAGCTAAAAATTAACGGTTACCCCGGTATCTACACCAGAAATCGCCTGAATCCCTGAAAGCTATGTTTATTAATTTCAACTGTAGGGGAGACTCTTATATCCAAATTGCGGTAAGTTTCAATTACTGATAGGGATTTTAGAAAAACACTGACTGATTCGCTTAACTCAAAATCCGATGCTGGCTTTTTTAATTCATGCTTAAGATAGATTGACAAATAGCTACCTGTATTCAAACAACGTTAAAATCAATAACACAATCAACTAGCTTCCATAAACGTAGAGAATGAAACGCCTGATCGTTTGCTGTGATGGAACTTGGCAACAGTTAACTAGTCCTTGTCCAACCAACGTCGTTAAAATTGCACAAGCGATTCAACCCTTTGCGAGTGATGGAACTCCTCAAGTCCTCTTCTATGAGGAGGGCGTTGGCACGGAAAATGACGCAGACAAGCTTTTCGGCGGCGCTTTTGGCAAAGGAATTGACGACAATATCCAAGATGCCTATCGCTTTCTTTGCCTTAACTATGTTGAGGGAGATGAGATCTACCTCTTTGGTTTCAGTCGAGGTGCTTATACGGTCAGGAGTCTTGCTGGACTGATTTATAATTCGGGTCTGCTCAGACGTTACCACATCCGCCAAGTGCCAAAAGCTTATGAACTTTACACGAGTAGGGGCAGCAAACCCAGTAGCCAAGAAGCCTTAGAGTTCCGGCAAAACTATGGCGATCGCGTCCCGATTACCCTTTTAGGTTGCTGGGATACAGTGGGTTCTTTGGGAATTCCCGATCTAACGCCTTTCCTGCACCTGGATCAACGGATTAATAGTAAATACAGATTTCACGACACGCAACTCAATCCTATGATTAAAAACGCCCTCCATGCTGTGGCGATTGATGAGGCGCGTAAAGTATTCGATGTGACGCCGATGGTAAAAGATCCTGATGCGGAAGACCAAGTTCTACGTCAAGTCTGGTTTCCAGGGGATCATGGCTGTGTTGGGGGCGGGTTGAAGGAGCATAGTCAGTTATCGGATACCGCCTTGCAGTGGATGATTGACTCCGTTGGCTCACTAGGACTGGGACTGGAGTTCGATCTCAGCCATATTAATCCCACTGTTGACCCTGATTCTTGCTGCGATTTTCATACTGTTGCCAAGAGTCTTATTGGTAAGGCGACCCTATTGGCAGGTTTCAAACTCCGGGATGTTGGCGATAAGTTTGAAGACTTGCATGAAAGTGCGATACTTCGCTGGAAAAAGCGATCGGACTACCGACCGGAAAACTTGAAAAAGTACCTAGCTAAACTCGAACTCTAACCCCACCGCCGTAACGCACTGGTTCAAGGCGGTGCGTTACACGGCGCTAATACACCCTACAAATTTAATTTTTACTTTATTGACATCTTATTAGTTGATTAAACCTGAGTTGCTGTCAGCTTGATCCGGTACGAATTTACAGATAGATGCGGGTTTGACAGGACAAGTTTTATCGGTCAGCCTTTGATTGTTATGGAGCCAGAGGTTAGTCAAATTGGTGAGTGTTGATAATGGCTTGATGTCCGCTATGGAATTGTTACCGAGGGAGAGGTTAGTCAGGTTGGTGAGTGTTGATAATGGCTTGATGTCCGCTATGGAATTGTTACCGAGGGAGAGGACAGTTAGGTTGGTGAGTGTTGATAAGGGTTTGAGGTCGGCTATGGAATTGTTATTGAGGGAGAGGTTATTCACCTTGGTGAGTGTTGATAATGGCTTGATGTCCGCTATGGAATTGTTATGGAGCCAGAGGTTAGTCACCTTGGTGAGTGTTGATAATGGCTTGATGTCGGCTATGGAATTGTTACTGAGGGAGAGGTAAATCAGGTTGGTGAGTGTTGATAAGGGTTTGAGGTCGGCTATGGAATTGTTATTGAGGGAGAGGTTATTCACCTTGGTGAGTGTTGATAAGGGTTTGAGGTCGGCTATGGAATTGTTTTCGAGGGAGAGGACAGTTAGGTTAGTGAGTGTTGATAAGGGTTTGAGGTCGGCTATGGAATTGTTATTGAGGGAGAGGTTAGTCAGCTTGGTCAGAGATGACAATGGCTTGAGGTCGGTTATTTGATTGCGACCGAGGGAGAGAGTAGTCAGGTTGGTGAGTGTTGATAAGGGTTTGAGATCGGCTATGGAATTGTCATCGAGGGAGAGAATAGTCAGGTTGGTGAGTGTTGATAAGGGTTTGAGGTCGGTTATTTGATTGCGCGCGAGGGAAAGCTCAGTGCGAGTTGAAAGAAACTTCGATGCCTGATTACAATCTTGACTTGCAGCCACTTTCAACATGGCATCAATAGTGCGGAGTGTTTCCACACTCGAATTGGCTTTATTCAAACACCAATCAGCAAAGGTTTTAGGAGTAGTAGTCTCCTTGCGGGGGACAGGAGTGGCAGGAAAACATGAAACGAGGAGGAAAAGCGCCAAAGCGCTGAGCAGCCTAACGGTAGGTAAGGCAGGTTGGCTCATGGGAAAATACTCGGAATGTTAAATTGTCAGTTTGTTCGCGACTGTACAGTACAACTAACAGATTCAATCCTCATATCCGTATAAATACCTTTTCAATCAGCATTAGAGATGATCGATAGTGTCGCAGGGGGTGGGGAGGATGCTGTTAGGCGATCGCGGGTGAGCTTCAATTGACTGAGGGGGTCACATAATACATATGTTCTGGTGCGAGATGTCAGTTTATCAATCAGTTGACTTAAAGCATTGTCGCGGCATCAGCATCCAAAAATAATATCGCTTGAGCTTTTGTCCGCAGGATTGAAGCCGGGTTATCTTCAAAAATTGAACCTTGCAATAGTGTTTTTACCGCAGAGGCTTTATGTTTCCCAGGTGCGAGACAGAGGATTTTTTGAGCAGAGCAAAGCATGGGAATGGTCAGCGTAAAAGCATACTGTGGCACAGCTTCAAGAACGGGGAAATCACCGCTTTTCATTTGTGCAAGACGCGTAGATTCGTCAAGCTTTACGAGTTTCACAGAATGAGGGTCATTAAAATCAGCGACAGATGGCTCATTAAAAGCCAAATGTCCATTGCCTCCAACTCCTAAGCAACATAAGTCAATGGCTTGTGCTTGTAAAAGTTGGGTGTAACGTAAGCATTCATCCAACGGTTGCAATGCGTCACCTTCAAGGTAGTGAAATTGAAATGGGGTGACCCGATTTTCCACACGCTCTTTTAAATAGCGACGAAAACTTGCAGGATGTTCGGCATCAATTCCGAGAAATTCATCGAGGTGAAAAAAGGTTACTTTAGACCAATCCACACCTTCTAAAGCGGTTAGAGCATCTAGAAATTTGAGTTGTGAGTTGCCGGTTGCCAAAATAACCGTAGCTGTACCTTTTTGGAGAAGTACAGACTGCAAATAATTTTGGGCAAGCTGTGCCGCATCTAAAGCCAGTTCAGCTTCGTTGTGATACTGACGAATTGATAGAGCATCGACTTGAAAGATTTTTTGGGGCGTATGCAACATGATGGTGCTTTTTTAGCTACCTGTAGGGTGCGTCGCAACGCACCCTACTTTTCACTCTAGGCGACTGGGTATTGTTTTAAATTTATCTGGAGAGCCGAGAGAGTATTCCTGAATCTGGAAGTCACCAAAAGGTTTCTTTTCTAAACGCGATCGCAGTGCTTCGTCGAGAACGACCCCTTGTGTTTCTTGTTTCACGCCAATAATAATCACACTTCTTTGGTAGGACGTTTCATCCTGATTGGAGTTACAACTATCTCCTCGAAATTGACCTAAATTTAATAAGCGATAATTTTGGACGCTGGGCACCTGACTAAATAATTTTTTGCCTAAAAGCTGGATTTGCTTAGCTCGTTCAAACGCCCGACGCTCTTCCTGAGCAGACGACCCTTCACAAGATGCAGTTCCTACGGCAATAATCTGACTTGGATTTTCCATAATCCGCTGAATTCCTTCTGATTCAAGGTCAGATTTTAAAGTATCAAGCGGAATCAGGCGATCGTTATGTTTCACTTGGTAGGAACTGCCAAATTGCCATTTATATTCTCTGGACAGAACCGCTACGTTGAACTCAGCCGTTCTCCCTTGACTATCTGCTCCTTCTACATAAGGAAAGTAATCAACCTCTCCTTTCTCTTGGGGAATTTGAGCATTTTTAGGCCACGAACGCCGGGAAGTAGAGTCGGAGTCGAAGAAGGCTAATGCGGCTAAACCGATTAATCCTAACAGTAAGAGAGCCGCCAAAAAAGCTAGGGGGTACAACTTGTCTCGTTGATTGTCTTGGGCTGGCAGTGGATGAGTGCCAGTCAAGCCCATCTTATCGAGCAGAAATGCCCAAAAAGCGAAAAAGGGCCATGGCTCTCGCTGATTTTGTTGGGGTGGCAACGTTGTCGTTTGTGGCGGCGGCAACTGTTGAGTGCGAGGAGCGCCCACCACATTGACGGTTGCCACCGCACTTAAACCCGGTTGGCGTTCGAGTTCTGCAAGACGATCTAAAATGGCTTGAGCATTGGCAGGGCGCTGATTGGGATCGCGCACCATCAGCCAATCCACCAAATTCAACAGCCCCGGTGAAATCCCGGAGGTATGACTGCGCCAGTTCAACTGATCTAACCGGGCATCATACATCGTATTGGGATACTGTCCCGTCAGTAAAAAGACAAAGGTGCGTCCTAACGCGAAGAAATCGGATTGCACCCGTGCTTCCCCATTCGCTTGTTCGGGTGGGGTGTAGCCAGAGGAGACAATGGCTGTGATACCTTGTCCTGAACCCAGTTTGGCGAGGTAGGTTCGGGTGACTTCCCTGGCTGTGCCAAAGTCGATTAGTACCAACTGCCCATTCGGTCGCAGCATCACATTGGATGGCTTAATATCCCGATGCAGGTAATGCTTGTCGTGTACTAGCTTTAAAATGAGAGCGAGCTGCTTTAACCAGGCGATCGCATCCGGTTCAGTAATCGGGCGATTCCCTCGCGCTTCCATCCACTCCTCTAAGTTAGAGCCTTCGATTTTTTCCATCACAAGGCAGTGCAAGGGTGGGCCATTTCTGGTCTGATATGGAAAGTAGCCATCTACCTTGGGAATACCGGGATGAGAAAGCTGCCCTAATACTTCCGCTTCTTGTTTGAAGAGTTCTACGGCTTTCGCGTCGCTGTTGAGATTCTCTTTGAGGACTTTGAGGATTTCGGGCGTCCCCTGTTCGTCAGATTCGTAGATTATACCAAAGCCACTTTTGTCACTGAGGAGGCGCGTCACTCGATAGCGTCCATGTAAGAGTAGGTCAGAACCACAATTTTCACAGAAGCGGTTGCGAGTGTTATCGGGATCGTCGGGTTTACGGCAGTGAGGGTTAATACAAAGTGACATCGATGGCTATGCGATCGGGATATTCCCACTATAAATAAGGAATCGCTAAGGCTCTACCCTCTGGCCGAAAAGGGCGTCGAGACTGGGGGCTAAAGACGGGTGCATCCCAATGCATGTCAAAATGCCTAATGACTAAAGTCGCGGCTACACAAATGAAGTCCGTCTGCGCGGACTTTCAATGACGCTGCTTAGGCAGGCTACCCTTCGGGAAGCCGCTTCGCGTCTATGTTTGTGTAGCCCCAGGCTTCCAGCCTGCCGATGTATATTTGCAAAAACGGGATGCTCCCCTAAAGACTAGTGCAGCGCGGCGGAAATAACTATCCAGTTGACAAAGGCAATAAGGCTTACTGTACAAGCAATGTTGCTTCTGCCTTCTGCCTCCTGCCTTCTGCCTTTTTGCACTAGGCGGAAGAGGGAGAGGTGAATCCCCCAATTTATCTATGGGATTCCCTAGTGCAGGCTGGCAGAAATAACCCACCAGTCTAAACCGTCTTTGGGTAGCCTTCGTACTTCCACTTAAATGGTTTAGCCAGGGTTCGGTTGAAATATTCAATAAATACCAAAATGCGATCGCTTAAATCTTTAGTTGAAGTGAAACTGGAGCGCTTGAGCAAGCGTCTCATCAGGATGC